>NZ_DGMV01000051.1:106275-106528 GCF_002388575.1 Marinimicrobium sp. UBA4509 | reverse complement strand
GGGCTTCATCAACATCGAACAGAGCCAGATCATCAAAACCTTCTCCATCGCCGCCGTGGTCTTCCTGCCCCCGACCGTGGTCGCCAGCGTGTACGGCATGAACTTTGAGATGATGCCCGAGCTCGACTGGCAATTCGGCTACGTCTGGGCCCTGGTCATCATGGTGCTATCGGGCATCGCACCCTATTGGTATTTCAAGCACAAGGATTGGTTGTAATTTTTTAGCAGTGGGTGCGGGCGGTGTGGGGTGTAG
>NZ_DGMV01000051.1:104635-106041 GCF_002388575.1 Marinimicrobium sp. UBA4509 | reverse complement strand
GACCGTAAGCGGAGGGACTCCGCGCGTCGAGCCCCCATGGACGGGTTTACGGCGTGTCTTGAAAAGGAACTCCTCATGACGGACCGGTCGTGATGCACGCAGGTTTGGTTAAACGTATTTTTACTGAAAGAGAACCGAGGAAATCATTTTGTTTGAAGCAGTACTATTCGATTGTGACGGCGTCCTGGTCGACTCCGAAGTCCTGTCCACCCGCGCCTTGCATCGCTCGATTCAAAGCCTGGGCATGAACTACACCGAAGCCCAGGTCCACCAGGAATTCACCGGCCACAGCTGGCCCGACTGCGTCAAAATGGTCGAACAACGCCTCGGCAAACCCATCCCCGACATGCAACGCTTCCTCGACCAAAACCGCGAACACTCCGAGCAACTCATGCGCACCCAGCTCGAAACCATGCCCGGTATCAAAGACGCCCTCGAACGGCTCGAACACCCCTTCGCCGTCGTCACCAACTCGCGCACCTTTGAACTACAGCTCAAACTCAAAGTCACCGGCCTTGAAGACTTCTTCCCCGTCGAGCGGCGCATCGACTGCCAGAAATTCGACGTCGCCAAACCCGACCCCGCCATCTACCGGAAGGCGGCTGAACACCTCGGCGTCGACATCACCCGCTGCCTCGTCATCGAAGACAGCGTGCCCGGCCTGACCGCCGCCACCGGCGCCGGAGCCACCGTATGGGCCTATCGCCCCCACGCCAGCGAACAACAGCTCAAGGACTTCGGGGTCGATCGGGTCTTCCACGACTGGTTCGAATTCTCGGTTCCCCACGCCCAAGCCTGATCCCGGCGAGGCTCCCGGTCGTACTTCAGAGGGAGACGACCGAGGAGTCCCCATGAAACCCTATGCCCTAGTGTTCGGCGCCAACAGCGCCATCGCCCAAGCCCTGATGCCGCATCTGCTGAGCGAGTATCAGGTGCTTGCCATCAGCCGACAGGCACCTGCCCAACTGCCCGAAGGGGTTCGGCACTTTACCTGTGACTACAGTGAAGCCGCGCTGGCGGAGCTGGCTGAACAGATCAAAGAAAACGGTGGGCCGGTGACCGCACTGTTCTGTGCGGTGGGGGTGTTGCATGGCACGGCGGAGGGGGAGCACCGCTACCCGGAAAAGAAATTGGCCGAGCTCAACATGCTGGTGAAAACCGCTTCAGTGGAATTGGCCCGGTCGCACCGCAAGCTGTGTCTGATCGCGTTGCACCCCGGTACCACCGATACGCCCCTGTCCAAACCCTTCACCAGCTCCCTGGGGCCTGACAAGCTGTTCAGCCCCGAGCTGACCGCCGAGCGGTTGTGGTCGGTGATTCAGGCGTTGACGCCCGAGGACACCGGGCGCTTTATACACTGGGACGGTAGCGATCTGCCTTGGTAGTAGCGGACGCTGAACGGCGGG
>NZ_DGMV01000051.1:86735-104563 GCF_002388575.1 Marinimicrobium sp. UBA4509 | reverse complement strand
GGGCTCAGCCGTTCAGCGCGGCCTCGGACAGCGTGTCCCGAATTTCCTTAAACAGTTTGCGGGCGCTGCTCGGTGCCTTGTTCTGGCTGGCTTCTTTCTGCGCCTGACGCAGCAGTTGGCGCAGGTGTTGGATATCCACGCCGGGGTGTTGATCGATGAATTCTTGCAGCGCGTCCGGCTCGGTCAGTAAGCGGTCGCGCCACTGCTCGGCCTGGTGATGAATCTGAATGCTGGCCCGGCTCTGGTGGTTGAACTGATCCAGTGCCGCCTGGATGCCGTCCTGATCCGCGTCGCGCATCAACCGGCCGATAAACTGTAGTTGCCGGCGCCGCGCCTCGCGGTGCCGGATGCGACGCATTTCGACCACCGCGGCCTCGAGCTTGGGCTCGAGGGGCATGCGGGCCAGTTGCTCGTCGTTAAGCTCGACGAGCTGTTTACCCAGCTCCTGCAGCGCGTGCATTTCTCTCTTGCGCTGGGTTTTACTGACGAAGTCATCATCCTGTTCGCTGTCGTCATCGAAAAATTTGCGGTCGGTCATAACATCAAAGCCTGTACTGAGCGATGTGCTCTAGTGAATAGAAGAATGCGGATGGCCGGGGCCATGGCGCTGGTCCTGTACCGGAAGAGGTTCGCGCCACTGGCCGTCGCGCTCGGTGTGCAGGCCCATGGCACTTGGGCTCAGGTTGGCACACCAACCCAGGTTGTTGGTCATCGGTTCGGATTCCGGCAGCGACGCCAGATAGGGCTCGGTGTCACTGTGGTCCAGCAACAGGGGCAGGATCAGCGCCAGGCGGGGCCGAATCTGTTCGTTGCCAGCCCGGCCGCGTTCGCCCCAGCGGACAATGTAATCATCGCAGAAAACCTCGTCGCCCTCGGGCCGGTCGGTAAAGGCCACCTCGCGCGTGATGCCAAAATAGTGTTGCATCATCGCCTCCTCGAACAGCATGGCGGTATCTTCAAAAAACAGTTCCCGCTCGCCACTGCTGACGTAGGCGTAAGCATCCGTGGCGATATCGCCTGCGAACTCCAGGCCGACCTCCTGGGGTGTCAGCTGTTTCTCCGCCTCGGTAGCATCCCGGCCCTGAAAGCTCACTTCGGCCAGGTCCATCATCAGTGTCGAGCTGAGTGGATAAGTGCTCGCGAGGGTAGCCGACACGCTGTCGGATTCGAGCTGAATGGCCGCCTCGGCCACGGTCCACTCACTGTTGAGATTGGCGTGCTCAGCGGGGGGAATGTAATCGTTGGCGTGTGCCAGTTCGTGAAACAGCAGCGCCGACATGGGCGCGAGAATCTGTTCGAGGGTCCGGTCGTCACCGGGGCCGCTCAGGGGCGCGCTGCTCCAGGCGTAGTCGCCGCCTTTGACAAAGCGGGCCAGGCTTTCAAAGTTCAGCTCCCGATCAAAACCGCTGCGGAAGTCGGGTTCCCGGGAGATGGTATCGCGCTCCTCAATGGTCAGCCAGAGATAGGCGGGGTCAAGGTATATGGACCCGGTGGCCAGCCAGTAATAGGAGGGGCGAATATCGGCGCCGATTACCACTGCGGTCACACCGCTGAACAGTTGCAGCAGATCGTCCGGCAAGGCGGTCAGGGCCTGCTCAAAGCGGTTGGCCATCCAGTCGTGACTGACCAGGGTGCGTTCGAGTACATCATCGACGGTGACCTGATCGTGCTCCTGGCCCAGCAGGGGTAGCTGCCCGAGACGGCAGGCGTCGAACTCATTGTCGCCACCGCGATTGAATGGGC
The DNA here is from genome assembly GCF_002388575.1 of Marinimicrobium sp. UBA4509. NCBI lineage: Bacteria > Pseudomonadati > Pseudomonadota > Gammaproteobacteria > Cellvibrionales > Cellvibrionaceae > Marinimicrobium > Marinimicrobium sp. UBA4509. The sequence goes on along the minus strand of NZ_DGMV01000051.1, from coordinate 102,820 downwards.
GCGCGCAATCGGCCAGGACGGAGGCGTACTCGCTGTCGGCCCGCGCCGGGCTGAGGGTGAGGTCGCCTGTCGGTGTGCCATCAATGGGTGCGCGCAGGTCAAGACGGCCGCCGCCGGCACTGTCGCCGCCGCATCCTGACAGCAGGGTGGCGGTGAGGGCCATCAGTGCGATGGTGAGGGTCTGGCTGAAATGTTTCATGGTCCTTGCTCTCCGTTTCATACGCTCAGTCATGGGGCTCCTGAGCTACTCGCCTTCGTCAAATCGGTCATTGATCAGGGCGCATAGGGCGTCCAATGCGTTATCTGCGTCGTGGCCGTCGGCCGCCAGCTCCAGGTCGGTGCCGCAGGCCGCCGCCAGAAGCATCAGGGACATGACGCTTTTGCCGTCAACCCAAGTGTCGCTGCCGTCGCACCGGACACGCACGTCACAATCAAACTGACCGGCGGTCGTGGCCAGCTTGGCGGCGGCCCGGGCATGCAGGCCTTTTTGATTGATCAACGTGATGATGGATGACGGCATGGGGTCAGTGTCTGTCCGCAGTGTTGAGTTCCCGGTGACGAACCAGAACGTTATCGTATTGTTGGGCAAAATGCTTCTGCAGCCGTTCGGCCAGGTAGACCGAGCGGTGCTGCCCGCCGGTGCAGCCGATGGCGATGGTGATATAGCTGCGGCTGTTGGCCTGGTAGTGGGGCAGCCAGCGGGTCAGGTAGTCCTCGATATCCTGGTACATGGCCTGCACTTTTTCCTCGCCCTCGAGAAAGGCCGCCACCTCAGCGTCCTTTCCGGTCAACGGCCGCAGGTTGGGCTTCCAGTGGGGGTTAGGCAGGCAGCGGGCATCGAACACCAGATCGGCATTCACCGGAACGCCGTGTTTGAAGCCGAAGGACTCGAACTGGATGGCCATGGTGGTCTCCTGGGAGCCCACCACCCGGTCTTTGACCAGGTCGCGCAGTTCGTGCAGGTTGAGATGGCTGGTGTCCAGTACCTGGTCTGCGGTGTCCCGGATCGGCTCCAGCAGGTGTTGCTCCTCGCGAATCGATTCCTGCAGGTTGGTATCCCGATCACTCAATGGGTGCTTGCGGCGGGTTTCGCTGAAGCGCTGCATGAGCACGGGGACACCGGTGTCCAGGAACAGGACGTAAATCGGGATATGGGCATCTTTCAGGGTTTTGATCATGTCCGGAAAGATGTTCAGGTCCTGCCAGGCGTTGCGCACATCGATACCGATGGCGAAGTTCTGGTCGTCGCTGTCCCGGTGAATCTGGATTTGGGCGACCAGTGCGGGCAACAGGCTCACCGGCAGGTTGTCGATGCAGTTATAGCCGACGTCTTCGAGTACGTGCAGCGCCGTACTTTTTCCGGAGCCGGAGAGGCCACTGACAATGATCAAGTGCATGGGGCAGACTGTCCTGGTAATCGGTGCGGATGGCGATCGGGGTTTGGGGCTGCGGTTCAGCTCGCGGCCGGCTCTCCAATGGCCACATCGTAGAGCGACTCATTGCTGTCGGCGGCCCGCAGGCGAGCCCGGAACTCGGCGTCATTGAGCATGCTGGCCAGCGAGGCCAGGGTCTGCAGGTGCTCGCTGTGCGCGTTTTCCGGTACCAGCATGGCAAACAGCACATCCACCGGCTCACCGTCGATGGCGTCGAAATCGATGGGTTCTTTGAGCGTAATGAGGGCACCGATGGTGCCCTCACAGTTGCTCACCCGGCAGTGGGGAATGGCGATGCCGTGGCCGATGCCGGTCGACCCCAGACGCTCCCGGCCGATCAGGCGCCGAAACAGGTCGTCGGCGTCAATCGTCGGTACGTCCTCGGCAATGGTGTTGGCCAGAATTTCCAGCGCCCGCTTTTTGCTGACGCCCTCAATGCCGCACAGTGTGCGGCCCGGAGTGATGATGGTTTTGATATCCATAGGTTCAACGATGGCTTCGTAGCTTCTCTTTATGTTTGATGAGTTGCCGGTCCAGTTTGTCAGTCAACTGGTCAATAGCGGCGTACATATCCTGATCGACGGCGTCGGCGAACAGGTCTTTCCCGCTGACGTGAACGCGTGCCTCGGCCTTCTGTTCCAGCTTTTCCACCGACAGGATGACGTCGGTGCTGGTGATTTTGTCGTGGTGGTGGGTCAGGCGTTCAAGCTTGTTGGAGACATAGTCTTTCAAAGCGTCAGTCAGATCCAGGTGGTGGCCGCTGATATTGATTTGCATAGCAACATCCTCTTTGGCGTGGCGATCACGTGATGGTTACGGACCCGCAACCGACTGCTTCAACGTCCGGGTCGACAGCCGGGCCCATCCTGAAAATGCTGGCGTCTGGTCTCCTGCCGCCTAGCATAGCAGTGCCAGCCACGCGGCGTCACCTTCCCCCGGGGCCTCAGGCCGGTCCCAGGGTTTTTCGTTCGTTCGATGGGGGAATGCCCAGCGACTCCCGGTATTTGGCAATGGTTCGCCGGGCTACCTTGATGCCCTGTTCGGCCAACAGAGCGGTAATCTTACTGTCACTCAGTGGCTTCTGGGGTGACTCGGAGGCCACCAGCTTCTTAATGATAGCCCGGATTGCGGTGGAAGAGCACTCGCCGCCGGATTCCGTGCTGACATGGCTCGAGAAAAAGTATTTGAGCTCGAAGATACCCTGGGGGGTGTGCATGTATTTCTGTGTGGTCACCCGGGAGATGGTCGATTCATGCATATCCACCAGTTCGGCGATGTCGTGCAGGACCAGGGGGCGCATGGCCTCGGCGCCATGATCCAGAAAGCCGCGCTGCTTCTCGACGATGCAGGTGGCCACCTTGAGCAGGGTTTCGTTGCGGCTTTGCAGGCTTTTCAGAAACCAGCGGGCTTCCTGCAGGTTGTCTTTGAGGAAGGTGTTGTCGGTGCTGGAGTCGGCCCGCTTTACCATGGAGGCATAGCCCGGGTTGATCCGCAGGCGCGGTGCAATGTCGGGGTTGAGCTCGACCATCCAACGGCCTTCGCGTTTCTCGACAAAGACGTCCGGTACCACATACTCCACGTCACCGCTGGCAATCTGGTCACCGGGGCGCGGATTGAGGCTCTGGATCAGGACAATTGCGTCGCGCAGCTCCTGCTCTTTCAGCCGGGTGCGGCGCATCAACTGACGGTAGTCGCGACTGGCCAGCTGCGGCAGGTACTGGCGGACAATGGTCTTGGCCGCTTCCAACAGCGGCGTATCCGCCGGCAGCTGCTGCAATTGGACGAGCAGGCATTCGGACAGGTTCTGGCTGGCGACGCCGCAGGGGTCAAACTGCTGAACGCGGTGCTGGACCGCGACAATTTCATCGTACTCGAGCTCTTCCCAGTCGTTTTGCAGACCCTCGAGAATTTCGTCCAGCGAGATGGAGAGCATGCCGCTGGGTTCGACGGCGTCGATCAGCGTCATGGCAATGATCCGGTCCCGGTCGGACATGGGGGTCAGGTTCAGTTGCCACATCAGGTGATCGTAGAGCGAGTCGGTGGTGCCCCGTCGGCTGTCATAATCGCTGTTTTCATCGCCCTCGTAGGGGCTGGAGGCGGCGGGAGTGGACTGGTACACATCGTCCCAACTGGTGTCGACGGGCAGGTCGTTGGGGATTTCATCGTTCCAGTCACTGTCGGTCTGGCCCAGATCGGCGCCATCACTGTCCGCGCTGGGTTGGCTCTCACCGTCCCGGGTGTCTTTGCCGTTGCGGGCGTCGGATTCCCGGTCGTCGTTACTTTTTTCCTCGGGGCTGTCATGGGTCTCCTCCACCTCCAGCATGGGGTTGGAGTCGAGCGCCTCCTGGATTTCCTGCTGGAGGTCCAGGGTGGACAGTTGCAACAGGCGAATCGCCTGCTGCAGCTGAGGTGTCATGGTCAGCTGTTGGCCGAGTTTGAGCTGTAGGGATTGTTTCATGGGTATGCTGCTGGGACCCCGGTCGAAACGAAATGTGACGAATTACCCAGAGTTTAGTCAGACGGAAGGCCACTGGCAACAAGGATAAGCAATCTTTGTGCCCAATACGCAAGAATCAGAATTTGTCAAGAGCTGAGCGGGCCGGTTAAGCCCGCCGCGTTACCGCTGTCCGGTGCGCTAGAGGGTGCCCCCATTGCGCTAGAGGTGAAAGTGCTCGCCCAGGTACACTTCCCGGACCCGCTCATTGGCCAGCACATCGGCGGCGGTGCCCTCGGCAATAATGTGGCCTTCGCTGACAATGTAGGCTTTTTCGCAGATATCCAGTGTCTCCCGCACGTTGTGATCGGTGATCAGCACGCCGATGCCGCGCTCTTTCAGGTGCCGGACAATCTGTTTGATGTCCGAGACGGATATCGGATCCACGCCGGCGAAAGGCTCATCCAGCAGAATGAACTGGGGTTCGGTGGCCAGGGCTCTGGCAATTTCCACCCGGCGGCGTTCGCCCCCGGACAGTGACATACCCAGGCTGTCCTTGATGTGGGTGATGTGGAATTCTCGCAGCAGGGCGTCGAGCTTGGCCAGGCGCTGTTTGCGGTTCAGTTCCTTGCGGGTTTCCAGGATCGCCATGATGTTGTCGGACACCGTGAGTTTGCGGAACACCGAGGCTTCCTGGGGCAGATAGCCGATCCCGGCGCGCGCCCGCCCGTGAATGGGCAGGTGAGTGATGTCCTTCTGGTCGATCAGTACCCGGCCGTTGTCGGCGCCAATCAGACCGGCGATCATGTAAAAGCAGGTGGTTTTGCCCGCCCCGTTGGGACCGAGCAGCCCCACGATCTGTCCGGTAGATACCGACAGGGAGACATCGAGCACCACTTTGCGGGTTTTGTAACTTTTGGCCAGGTTCAGGGCGTGCAAGCTGGGCATGAGTCAGTCCTGTTCAGCGCGGTCGCTTTGCGGTGGCAATACCATTTCGATACGCGGGCTATCGGATTCCGTATCGCCCTCGGCCTTGAGGATTTCACTGGCCATATCGTAGTCGATCCGGTTGCCGCTCATGGTGGCGTCGCCCTGCACGATCCGGGCGTTGGTCTGCAGCTCCAGGCGCTCGCTGGTCACATCGTACCGGATGGTGTTGGCCTGGGCGGCAATGGGCTGGTCGTCCACTTCGGGTTGCTGCTCAAAGTGGGCCGGGGTGCCTTCGGCCACCACCCGCTCCACTTGTCGGTTGGCGTCGGTGTGTACCACCAGGCTTTCGGCGCGGATATTGAGGCTACCCTGGCGCAGGCGCACATCGCCTTCATACCGCATGATGCCTTTCTGCCCGTCTCGCTCGGCGCGGTCGGATTCGATGTAAATCGGCTGTTGCTGGTCGTCTGGCAGGGCGGCGGCGCCGGGGGCCAGCAGGGCACCCAGTAATGTGAACAGCGCGAGGTGGCGCGCTCGCCGGACGATGTCAGTTCCCTTGGGGTGGTTCATAGGTGCCGCGCACCTCCGATAGTAATTCAATTTGATCTTCGGCCAGGTCGGCGCGCATACCAACGGCGTCGTGTCGGCCCTGTGGGGAGCGCATGGTAACAGCTTTGTCGGTCTGCGCGAATTGCCGGTTGGGCTCTACCTGGAGTTCGGGGGTGGTGATTTCCATCGCGCCATTGGCGCTCTGCTGCCAGGCCCGGACCTCGCCGGTGAACACCAGAGTCTCGCCCGTCGCGTCGCTGCGGCCGAGCCGGGCGGTCAGTTGCCAGGGCGGGGTATCCTCGCCGAACACAGTTACATCGGGGGCCTGAATCAGCGAGTAGTCCCTGGGGCTCGAGCGATTGGGCAGGTGCTGGAAGTGATCGGCTCGCTCGCTCAGCATCCGGTATTGCAGTTCGCCTTCCGGGTCATAGCGCCGGGTTTCGGACGACACCATGAACGCCTGGGGGAAACGGGTCTGCGCCTCTGGAGGCGCGCGCAGCAGGTCTTCCGGAGAGTAGTCCCACACCGCCACCAGGGCGATCAGCAGAAACAGGCCAATCCAGGTCAGTGGGTGTTTCCACATATCAGCGTGCCTCCTGGTCGGGGGCGAGGTAGTCGGCCAATAGTCGCTCGTAGTCGCCCCGGGCTTTCAGCAGGGCATCGCAGGCGGCCCGGACGGCACCCTGGCCGCCCCGAAGTTCACTCTGCCAGTGGGACCGCTCGGCGACCGCGGGGTGGGCATTGGCTACGGTCAGGGCCAGGCCAACCCGGGTCATGATGGTGAGGTCCGGCCAGTCATCGCCTATGAACGCAATCTGATTGAGGGGTACGGGGTGTTGTTCGCGCCATTCGCTCAGGGCGTCCCATTTGTCCTCGCGTCCCTGGATGACCAGCTCCAACCCCAGGCTGCGTGCGCGTCGGGCGACGAGGTCGGTTTTGCGGCCGCTGATGATGCCCACCTCTATGCCGCTGCGCCGCAGCAGTTTGATGCCGAGACCGTCCAGGGTGCAGAACGCTTTGAGTTCGTCGCCGGTTTCGGTGAAGTAGAGGTTGCCGTCGGTGAGCACGCCGTCCACGTCCAGCAACAGCAGTGAAATGGCCTGAGCGCGTTGCGCAAAGTCTTTGTGTGGCGCCTTCGGGTCGGTCATTGGAAGCGGTACGCAGGGTTTGAGGTTTGGAGTTCAGGCATCAGATGATGCCCGCGCGAAGAATATCGTGCATATGTACGACCCCCTGGGGCCGTCTTTGTTCGTCGAGAACAATCAGGGCGGTAATTTTTTTGTCTTCCATGATTTTCAGTGCCTCGGCCGCCAGCGTGTGGGCGTCGATGGTTTTGGGGTTGGCGTTCATCAGTTGGCCGATTTCGGCATCCTTGAGGTCGGCGCCCCGGTCGATGCTGCGGCGCAGGTCGCCGTCGGTGTAAATGCCCAGCAGTTGGTCATGCTCATCCACAATGGTGGTCATGCCGAAGCCCTTGCGGGTCATCTCCAGCAATGCCTGGGACAGACTGGTGTGAACGCTCACCCGTGGAATGGCCGCGCCGCGGTGCATGATGTCTTCGGCGCGCAACAGCAGCTTGCGCCCAAGCGTGCCTCCGGGGTGGGAGAAGGCGAAGTCCTCGGCGGTAAAACCGCGGGCCTCCAGCAGGGCAATGGCCAGGGCATCGCCGATGACCAGGGTCGCGGTGGTACTTGCCGTCGGTGCCAGTGCCAGCGGACAGGCCTCGGTGGTGACACTGATGTCCAGGTCGACGGCCGCTTCTTCGGCCAGCGGCGAACGGGGGTTGCCGGTCATGCTGATGATGGGCACCCCGAGGCGCTTGAGCAGCGGAAGCAGGGTGATGATTTCATCGGAGTTGCCGGAGTAGGAGATGGCGATGACGGCGTCTTCCCGGGTGATCATGCCCAGGTCGCCATGGCTCGCCTCACCGGGGTGGACAAAAAAGGCGGGGGTGCCGGTGCTGGCCAGCGTGGCCGCAATTTTTTTGGCAATGTGCCCGGATTTGCCCATGCCGGTGACGATCACCCGTCCTGAGACCCCAAGCATCAGCTCGCAGGCCCGGGTAAAACGGGCATCGATTCGCTCGCGCAAGGCCGCTACAGCCTGCTGTTCAATATCGATGGTGCGCTGTCCGGAGTGGATAAAGTCGAAGTCAGTCATGGACGGTGCAGATACTCGGCGTGGTAAAGCGGCCCATTATACGGCCTTGGACCGGGGATGACGAATGCCGGACTACAGAGTGTTGAACAGCCAAACGTAATAACCGATATAGGCCGCCAGTAGCACCACAGCAATAAGCCGACCCAGGTGCCCGCGAGCCTCCCCCGGGCCCGTGTGAGCGTTGCGCCGCAGGCGGTAATCCACACCGATGGCGATCGCCAGGGCGAAGGTCATCGCGGCCATGGCCAGATAATCCCGATAGAACACCTGCCGGTCCATGACCGGCTCCTGAATCAGACCCGGTAAGGCCATGACCGCCAGCAGGTTGAACAGGTTGGAGCCGATGATATTGCCCAGCGCCATATCCTGGTGGCCCTTCAGGGCGCTGCCCACCGAAGCGGCCAGCTCGGGCAGGCTGGTGCCCACGGCGATGACGGTCAGTCCCACCACCAGCGGTGATACGCCGGCGGCCAGGGCCAGGTTCTGTGCGCCCCAGACCAGAAGTTCGGCGCTGATTACCAGGGTAATCAACCCGATCAGAAACCAGAGGGTTGCCGCCATACCGGTGTAATTCGGGATCTCGTCGTCCACCTCTTCCGGGTGGGCGCGGCGGGTCAAGGCCAGAGCCCCTAAGGTGATGGTCAGCGCCGCCACCAACAGAACGCCCTCGGGGCGTGTCAGTTGGCCGTCATAGAGGGTATAACCGGCCAGCAGGGTGATGATCAGTAGAGCGGGCAGTTCTCGGGTCAGCAGGTGATGCTGGATGGGCAGGGCAACCAACAAGGCCGTGATGGCCAGTACCAGTCCCATGTTGGCCAGGTTGGAGCCGAGCGCGTTGCCCACGGCCAACTCTCCCGCTTCGCGCAGCGAGGCGCTTAACGAGACCATGATTTCGGGTGCCGAGGTGCCAAAGGCGACAATGGTCAGACCGATGACGAGTTTCGACACGCCCAAGCGGCGGGCGAGGGCGGCGCTGCCCTCGACAAAGCGATCAGCGCTCCAGATCAGGCCGACGAAACCGGCCAGCAGAGCCATAACGGACCAACCCCAGGTTGTCATTGATCAATCTCGTGGTTTGTGGCGTAGAGTTTGAGAGGGAACACTAACATTCTTTTACGGTCAGAGCGTAGGTAGCGAGGCCGAGTCAATGTTATGATATAGCCTTTATGGCGCAGCCCGGCATGGCCCGGGCTCCCGGGCTGGAAGGCCCATCACCCGGAAGCTGGAATCTGTAAGGAACCCCCTATGACCCAACCCAACATTGCAAGCATCACTTTCCGTTCGGTCGTAGCCCTGATGGCCTCCTGGCTGTTGGCGGCAAACGTTTGGGCCGCAGAGCCGGTAGACCCCAAGCAGGAAACGCCTCACGAGCTGATTGAAGAGGTGACCGAAGTCCTGTTCGATGTGGTGCAGAAATACAACGGCGGCAGCGACAACGCTGAGCAGTACTACGACGAAATCCAGGACATTCTGGAGCCCGTGGTGGATTTCGAATTCATTGCCAAGGCGGTCATGGGCTCGCACCGCTCCGATGCCAGCGATGAGCAGGTGGAAACCTTTGTTCAGGAGTTCAAGCGGGGCCTGGTGACCACCTATGCCAAGGGGATTGCCAACTACGTGGATAGCGAAATCAGCATCCGCCCGCCCTCTGAAGATGTGGCAGACAAGCGCCGGGTCAGTGTTGATCAGGAGGTGAAGCACGATGGCTCCACCTATCGGCTGTCTTACACCATGGCCAAAAACCGCTCCGGCGAGTGGAAGCTGATCAATCTGGTGCTGGACGGCGTGAACCTTGGACGCTCTTTCCGCAGCCAATTCGGTCAGGCCGCCAAGAAGTATGACGGTGATCTGGACAAGGTGATCGACAACTGGCTGGATGAGATGTAAACGCCGTCTCGGCACCCACTCTCATGCCGTCGCCTCCCGGGCGGCGGCATTGTTGTTTCTGGGGGTTGGAGGAACGGTTGTTTCTGGGGGCGGCGGACGGCTTTCGGGATGCGGTGAACGACGCATTCAGGTAAGATTCCGCTTTGGCCCATAAACCTCTGGCCCGCAGACCTCTGGCCTGGGCACTAAACGTCTGGCCCAGGTAGTCAATTACTGGATAGTCTATGCAACCCGAACAGATCAAAGCACTGGTAGAAGCCAAAGTTCCCGATAGCACCGTACAGGTGGGAATTGATGGCAGCCATATCAATCTCGTTGTCGTCAGCCCCGCGTTCGAGGGCATGACGCCGGTCAAGAAACAGCAGCTGGTGTACTCGGCGCTGACCGACAGCATTGCCCAGGGCACCATCCACGCAGTGCACATGAAAACCTTCACGCCGGAACAGTGGCAGCAACAGCAGTAATTGCATCGCGAGCGCGCGATGACCGACAAGTGATTTTCTATGGATAAATTGCAAATTCAAAGCGGGCCGCCGCTCAATGGCGAGATTCGGATTTCCGGCTCGAAAAACTCGGCCCTGCCGATTCTGGCGGCGACGCTGCTGGCCGATGGTCCGGTGCATGTGTGCAACATGCCGCATCTGAATGACATTACCACCATGCTGGCGCTGCTGCGCTGCATGGGGGTGGGCGTCACCATCGACGAGAAAATGTGCGTCGAGGTCGACCCCACCAGCATCAATGATCTCACCGCCCCTTACGAGCTGGTGAAAACCATGCGTGCCTCGATCCTGGTGTTGGGCCCGCTGTTGGCCCGCTTCGGAGAGGCCAACGTGTCCTTTCCCGGGGGCTGCGCCATTGGCAGTCGTCCGGTGGATATTCACCTGCGTGGCCTGGAGGCCATGGGGGCGGAAATTGATGTGGACGAAGGTTACATTCGTGCCCGTAGCAAGGGCCGCCTGAAAGGGGCGCACATCCTGATGGATACGGTGACCGTCGGCGGCACCGAAAACCTGCTGATGGCGGCGGTATTGGCCGAAGGCACCACGGTGCTGGAAAATGCCGCTCGGGAGCCCGAAGTGGTGGATCTGGCCTATTGTCTGGAAGCCATGGGTGCCCGGATCGAAGGCATTGGTACCCAGACGCTCACGGTTCACGGCGTCGAGCGTCTGCACTCGTGCACCTACAGTGTAATGCCGGACCGGATTGAAACCGGCACTTACCTGGTGGCCGCAGCCGCGACCCGCGGTCGGGTGCGCCTGAAAGACACCCGGGCCGATATTCTCGAGGCGGTGCTGCTCAAGCTGGAAGAGGCCGGAGCGGAAATCACCATCGGGGATACCTGGATAGAGCTGGACATGAAAGGTAAGCGGCCCCGGGGCGTCAGCTTGCGCACGGCGCCCTATCCGGCCTTTCCCACGGACATGCAGGCCCAGTTTACCGCGATGAACGCGGTGGCCGAGGGCGCCAGCTCCGTGACCGAGACCATTTTTGAGAACCGCCTGATTCAGGTGCACGAGCTGAACCGGATGGGCGCGAAGATTACCCTCGAAGGCAATACCGCCCTGATCCAGGGCGTGGACCGGCTCAAGGGCGCCCCCGTGATGGCAACGGACCTGCGGGCCTCGGCCAGCCTGGTGATCGCCGGTCTGGTAGCGGATGGCACCACATTGGTGGACCGCATTTACCATATCGATCGCGGTTACGAGTGTATTGAAGAAAAACTGCAAATGTTGGGCGCGAACATTCGTCGGGTTCCAAACTGACGGACCGAGTACTGAGGCCGGAACGCCGCGCGTGAGCGGGCGACCGGCCGCGTCCCCTGACCTCCAGATGAGACCCATGACCCAGACACTGACCATTGCCCTGACCAAGGGCCGTATTCTGAAAGAGACTCTGCCGCTGTTGGCTGCGGCCGGTATCGAGCCGGCGGAAGACATCGACAAGAGCCGCAAGCTGGTGTTTGAGACCACCCGGCCCGACGTGCGCCTGCTGGTGTTGCGCGGCGCGGATGTGCCCACCTACGTGCAGTTCGGGGCCGCCGACATGGGGATTTCCGGCAAGGATACCCTGATGGAAAATGGCGCCGAGGGCCTTTATGAGCCGCTGGATCTGGACATTGCCCGGTGTCGTCTGATGACCGCAGCCATCAAGGGTGCGCCGCCGCGCCAGGGCCGTCTGCGGGTGGCCACCAAGTATGTGAATGTGGCCAAGCAATACTATGCCAGTTGCGGTCGGCAGACCGACATCATCAAGCTGTACGGTGCGATGGAGCTGGCGCCGATCATGCACCTGGCGGACGAAATTGTGGATATTGTCGATACCGGCAATACGCTGCTTGCCAATGGGCTGGAGCCCCGGGAGCACATCGCCGATATCAGCTCGCGGCTGATCGTAAACAAGGCGTCCATGAAGATGAAGCATGTGCTGATTCAATCCGTGATTGACGCCATTGGTGAAGCCGTTGACGCCAAGCGTCCGGCCTGACATGTAGACCGGCTCTGGCCGTAATGACGAGATTTTTCCATGACTGAAAAGCAACCTCTGATCGCTCGCCTGGATGCCTCCGCTGCGGATTTCAGTGCGCGTCTCGATGCCCTGCTGGCCTGGGACAGTGTGTCCGATGCCGGGGTCGGCGAGGTGGTGGACGAGATTCTTCAGGCCGTCAAAACCCGCGGTGATGCGGCGGTGGTGGAGTACACCAACCGCCTGGATCGTCGTGAGGTCAGCTCGCTGGCGGATCTGATTGTGCCGGAGAGCAAGTTGCATGAGGCGCTCGAGTCACTGCCCGCCGAGCAGCGCCAGGCGCTGGAAGTGGCGGCGGAGCGGATTCGGCGTTACCACGAGCATCAGCGGCAACCGTCCTGGGATTACACCGAGGAGGATGGCACCCGGCTGGGCCAGAAGGTGACACCCATGGCGCGGGTCGGGCTCTATGTGCCCGGCGGCAAGGCCTCGTACCCCTCATCGGTCCTGATGAATGCGATTCCGGCCAAAGTCGCCGGCGTGGCGGAGCTGGTGATGGTCGTGCCGGCACCGGGTGGCGAACTCAATGCCATGGTGCTTGCGGCAGCGGCGGTGGCCGGCGTGGACAAGGTGGTGACGGTGGGTGGTGCTCAGGCGGTGGCGGCCTTGGCTTACGGCACAGAGAGCCTGCCGAAAGTGGACAAAATCGTCGGGCCGGGAAACATCTATGTGGCCACCGCCAAGCGCGCCGTGTTCGGGATGGTGGACATTGACATGATTGCCGGTCCCTCGGAGATTCTGGTGATCTGCGATGGCCAGACGGATCCGGACTGGATCGCGATGGATCTGTTCAGTCAGGCTGAGCACGATGAGCAGGCGCAGTCGATACTGGTGAGCCCGGATGCGGCTTTTCTCGATCGGGTAGAGGCGGCCATGGAGCGTCTGTTGCCGACCCTGAGCCGGGAGGCGATTGCCCGGACCTCGTTGGCCAATCGCGGTGCGCTGATTCTGGTGCAGGATATGGACCAGGCGCTGGCAGTCAGCAACCGGATTGCTCCGGAGCACCTGGAGCTGTCCGTGGCCGATCCGGATGCCCTGTTGCCCAAGGTGGCCCATGCTGGCGCCATTTTCATGGGTCGTTATACGCCGGAGGCACTGGGCGATTACTGCGCAGGTCCGAACCACGTTCTGCCGACCTCGGGCACTGCGCGGTTTTCCTCACCCCTGGGGGTGTATGATTTCCAGAAGCGCAGCTCCATCATTCACTGTTCAGCTGAAGGTGCCTCGGAGCTGGCCAAAACCGCCTCGGTATTGGCGCGCGGTGAAGCGCTGGAAGCGCATGCTCGCTCGGCGGAGTACCGAATCAAGGTATAGCCGATTCAGCGTCCACAAAAAAGGCCGACACCCGGTATCGGGGTCGGCCTTTTTTGTGGCGTGAGGGGCTGTCCCGGCCGGGGTGCTCAGGTGCTGGCCGGCAGGGGACGCTCACCGATGACCGTTTCCAGCTCAATCGGCTCGCCGTTGCGCAGAATGCGCAGGGTCACCTCGCTGCCCGGGGCGGTGGCGGCGATCTGGTTCATGCCGCGCCGACCGTTGCCAACGGACTCGTCGTCAATGTGGGTCAGAATGTCGCCCGGCGTCAGGCCCGCCTGTTCGGCCGGGCTGCCGCTGTACACGGCGGTGACCACCACGCCCTGGGTCGAGTTCATGGCGAGGGCGCTGGCCTGATCCTGGCTCAGGGGGCGAACCTCCAGGCCGAGCCAGCCGCGCACCACCCGGCCATGCTCGATGATCTCGCGCAGTGCCCGCATGGCGGAGTCCGCCGGAATGGCGAAGCTGACTCCCACGGAAGTGTTGCCCTCGCCGAGAATGGCGGTGTTGATGCCCAGGAGCTGTCCATGGATGTCCACCAGGGCTCCGCCGGAGTTGCCCACATTCACCGCGGCATCGGTCTGGAGGAAGTTCTCGTACTCGCTGAGGTTCAGGTTGTAGCGGCCGGTGGCACTCAGAATACCCTGGGTGACGGTCTGGCCCACACCAAAGGGATTGCCAATGGCGAGCACAATATCCCCTACGCGCGCCTGGGTAGGCTCGGGAACATCGATGACGGTGAGGTCTTCCAGGTCAATCTTCAGTACCGCCAGATCGCTCTCTGGGTCTGTGCCGACCAATCGCGCGCGGGTTTCGCGGCCGTCATACAGTAGAACCTGAATCTCGTCGGCGCCGTTGATCACATGCTCATTGGTCAGCAGGTAGCCGCGGGGGTCGACAATGACGCCGGAGCCCAGCGCGGATTGCGCGCGTTGCTGCTGCGGGCGCTCAGGAAAGAAGCGGCGATAAAAAGGGTGATCCGCCAAGGGGTGGCGCTGCTGTTCCTGAATTTTACGGGTGTAAATGCTGACCACCGCGGGGGCGGCCCGATCGACGGCGTCCGCGTAGGACGTGATGGCCGGGCGCGTCGGGTCGGGTGCACCGTTCGGCCCCCGAAGCTCGGGGAACGCGAGCAGCGTCAGTAGTGCAATGAGCAGTCCGGTGGCGACGGGCCAGCCGAGGGACTGAAGCAGACCTCGTGCGCTCATCTACAGTCTCCGGTGTTGGAAGATAAAGGACCAGCGGGACATGCCCGCCGGTAGGTGTAACCACGGTGACATGAGCGGGAAATCAGATGGCTCCCCGAGGCGGCTCGGTTGGGGTGTCTGGCTTGTCATTCTGGGTTTCTTCGGTGTAAGTGTCCGAAGAACCGTACTGATAGGGCGATTCGTACTCGCCCTCGTCGTGCAGACCGTACTCTTCACTGAGCTGCCCCTTGCCGTTCTTGGGAGCCCAATCCCGGGGAGCTTCGATATGCTCCTCACTCAGGTAGGTTTTTTCCGAGCCCAGCAACTGGGTATTGGCCGAGTCCAGAATCTGCCGGCTCAGGGCCGGAGTGGTCAGCTTGAGTGCGCTGTTTGCCAGGTGCTCGTAAACGTCGCGATAGCTCTGGGTCAGGTTGTTTACCAGCTCGGAGGTCTTCGCAAAATGCTCGGACACATCCTGCTGGTACCGCTTGAGCTCATCTTCAGCGCGCAGAACCCGCTCTTCGAGTTCCTTGCTGCGGGAGCCCGAATCGGTCAGTTTGTAAAGTACCGCGCCCAGGGCACCACCGCCCAACAGACAGATCAGCGCGGTAATAATGAGGGTTCCGAATGAAAACACAAATTTCTCCTCTCGGTATGAAGCCGGTTTGTGGCCTGCAAAACTGCGGTCGCTCGCGGTATTATACGGCCTTTTATTCGACCCGGGCGGAATTCCCTTGATCCGTTTCGGGTGTGAACCACCGCCGCGCCCAGAGGGCGGGGCAGGCCATTGAGGTGATCGTGACAGTATTTTCGCAAACCGAGACCGCAATTACCATCGACGGGCCCGTCGGCGGGCTGGAAGCCCGCATCCAGGCCGGCTCCGAATCCGGCTCACTCGCCGAGCGGGGGCTGGCGGCGATCGTCTGCCATCCGCATCCGCAGCACGGCGGCACCATGAGCAACAAGGTGGTCACCACCCTGGTGAGGGCCTATCGTGACCTCGGCGTTGCTACCGTGCGGTTCAATTTCCGGGGTGTTGGGGCCAGTGAGGGCGAGTTCGATCACGCGGTCGGGGAGGTGGATGACCTGCTGGCGGTGTACTCCTGGCTCTCGGAGCGGCGACCGGACGATGGTGTGCTTTTGGCCGGATTTTCTTTTGGCTCGGCGGTGGCCGCTGGAGCGGTTTATCGGGTGGGATCGGTCGAACATCTGACGCTGGTCGCACCGCCGGTTGAGCGCTACACCTACGATCGCGATGGACGCTTCCCGTGTCCCGTCTGTATTGCCCAGGGCGAGCGGGATGACGTGGTGGTGCCGGAGGGCGTGATCCGCTGGAGCGAAACCCGGCTGCAATCGCCCCATGCCTTGCTGCGCTACCCGGAGGCCGGGCACTTCTTTCACGGTCAGTTGACCGAGCTTAAAGCGGATCTGGCGCGCACCCTGGAGCGGCAACTGGGTGTCGACTCATGAACCGGCCAGAGTTGAAGTACGACACGCCCTACAATCGCTATCAGCGTGATCTGGAGCAGCCCGGGTTCAGCCGGGACCCGGCCCAGGCGCAGGTGGTGGATCAGTTGCAGGCGCTGTTTGAAGCGCTGGTCGAGCAGGGCGCTCCAAAAACCGGGCTGCCGGGGCTGTGGGAACGGTTGCGGCGGCGGGTTTCAAAGG
>NZ_DGMV01000051.1:84742-86594 GCF_002388575.1 Marinimicrobium sp. UBA4509 | reverse complement strand
CAAAGGCGCCGATCACACCGGTCACCGGGTTGTACCTGTGGGGCGGCGTCGGGCGGGGCAAAACCTATCTGATGGACAATTTTTACGAGAGCCTGCCGTTTGAGCAGAAAATGCGCGCCCATTTCCACCGCTTTATGCGCCGGGTGCACGGGGACCTCAAGCAGCTCGATGGCCAGAAAAATCCCCTTGAGCAGGTGGCAGACCGCATCGCCCGGGAGGCCCGGGTCATCTGCTTTGACGAATTCTTCGTCTCGGACATCACCGATGCGATGATTTTGGGCACTCTGATGCAGGCCCTGTTCCGCCGCGGCGTGACGCTGGTGGCCACCTCCAATATTCCGCCGGACAACCTATATAAGGATGGATTGCAACGAGCCCGGTTCCTGCCCGCCATTGAGCAGATCAAGCGTCACACCCGGGTATTGCAGCTCGATAGCCAGAACGACTACCGATTGCGAGCACTGGAGCAGGCCGAGTTGTACCACAGCCCGCTCGATGCGCGGGCGGACGAGAGCCTGATGGCGAGCTTCCGCAGCCTGGTGCCGGCAGAAGATGAAATATGCGCCGACCAGGTGCTGGAGGTGGAGGGGCGCCCGATTCGAGCCCGCTATCTGGGGGAAGACGTGGCCTGGTTTGACTTTATGGCCCTGTGCGATGGGCCCCGCTCCCAGAATGACTATATCGAGCTGGCCCGGGAGTTCCATGCGGTGGTGGTGAGCGATGTGCCACCGCTGGGTCGGGGCAACGACGATCAGGCCCGGCGCTTCATCAATCTGGTGGACGAGTTTTACGATCGGCGGGTCAAGCTGGTACTATCCGCCGCCCGGCCGTTGACGCAGATCTACGACGAGGGGCGCCTAAGCTTCGAATTCGAGCGCACCGTCAGCCGCCTGCTGGAAATGCAGAGCCGCGACTACCTGGCCCAGCCCCACAAGCCCTGACGGGGCGGCCGGGTTGGTGGAAAAATCATCAGTTTCCCCCTTGAAAACCGGCGACGATTTCTATAGTATTCGCGCTCTTTTGTGGGAAGCACCTCCTGAGGCAGGAAATAACATGAAGACTTATAGTGCTAAACCTGAAACGGTCTCTCGCGACTGGTTCGTCGTTGATGCCGAAGGCAAGACTCTGGGCCGTATGGCTACAGAGATTGCCCGTCGTCTGCGCGGCAAGCACAAGCCCGAGTACACACCTCATGTGGACACGGGTGATTACATTGTCGTGATCAACGCTGAAAAAGTTCGTGTGACCGGTAAGAAGGCCAGCGACAAGATTTACTACCATCACACCGGTTATATCGGCGGCATCAAGTCGATCAGCTTTGAAAAGCTGATCCAGAAGGCCCCCGAGCGCACCATCCAGAACGCCGTCAAGGGCATGCTGCCCCGCGGACCCCTGGGTCGCGCCATGTTCAAAAAACTCAAGGTCTACGCAGGTAACGAGCATCCGCACACTGCGCAGCAGCCTCAAGAACTGACTATCTAACCGGGAAGCTGATTATGGCAGTTACTCAATATTACGGTACGGGTCGCCGCAAGACCTCCACCGCCCGGGTGTTCATCGCCCAGGGTAGCGGCAACATCACCGTCAACGACCGTCCTCTGGACGAGTACTTTGGCCGTGAAGTGGCACGCATGATCGTGCGTCAGCCGCTGGAAAATGTGGAAATGGCTGACAAGTTCGACGTAAAAGTCACCGTGAAAGGCGGTGGTAGCTTTGGTCAGGCCGGCGCCATCCGCCACGGTCTGACCCGTGCTCTGATGGAATACGACGAAGCGCTGCGTGGCTCTCTGCGTGAAGCAGGTTACGTAACTCGCGATTCTCGCGCTGTTGAGCGTAAGAAAGTGGGTCTGCG
>NZ_DGMV01000051.1:64318-84665 GCF_002388575.1 Marinimicrobium sp. UBA4509 | reverse complement strand
CGTCCGCAGTTCTCCAAGCGTTAAGCTGGAGCTCGCCCCACGGTGTGGGGCGGCGGTACCTCCGAGCAAAAAACGCCCAGGCCCTTCGCTGGCCTGGGCGTTTTTTTATGTCCGCCCGCCGTATAACCCATTGGCCGAGGGCACGGGGCGCAGCTTATTCTTGTAAGCGGCGCGCAATTTCTTTAAGATTGGCCATTTTTTACGTCTCAATAACATCATTCTAAATCGTTGAAATTCAGTGATTTACTGGCCGTCGGAAGCTGTTAGGGGAGAAGATCGTCATGACCGATGACGTTGTCAATAAAACGCGCCGCCGTGTGCTGACCGCTGCTACCTCGGTAGTAGGGGCTGTGGGCGTAGTGGGTGCAGCGGTACCTTTTGTGGGTTCCTGGAACCCCAGCGCCAAGGCAAAAGCCGCCGGGGCACCGGTTCGGGCCAACATCGGCAAGATGGAGCCCGGGCAAATGATCACCGTCGAGTGGCGGGGCAAGCCGGTCTACATTGTGCGTCGTACACAAGAGTCCATCGCGGGGCTGGAAAAAGTTGAGGACGTGCTGCGCGACCCCAACTCGGAGCAACCCCAACAGCCCGAATACGCTCAAAATCAGACTCGCTCCATTCGCGAAGAGTTCCTGGTGCTGCTCGGTCTGTGCACCCATCTGGGCTGCGCACCGTTGTTTCGCCCGGAAGTGGGCGTTGCTGACCTCGGTGGCGAAAACTGGCAGGGCGGCTTCTTCTGCCCTTGTCATGGTTCCAAGTTCGATATGGCTGGCCGCGTGTATACAGGCGTACCCGCTCCGTTAAACCTGGAAGTTCCCCCACACCGTTACGAGGGCGATAACCTGCTCATCGTGGGCGAGGATCAGGAGGCATAAGAATGAATTGGTTAACTGGATTGTGGCAGTGGGTCGACCAGCGTCTCCCGGTACAGCGCGCCTGGGACACCCATATGGGCAACTACTACGCGCCCAAAAACTTTAACTTCTGGTATTTCTTCGGCGTTCTGTCCCTGCTGGTGCTGGTCAACCAGTTGGTGACCGGTATCTGGCTGACGATGAACTACACCCCGACCGCCGAGGGCGCCTTCGCCTCCGTCGAATACATTATGCGTGATGTGGAGTACGGCTGGATTCTGCGCTACATGCACTCTACCGGTGCTTCCGCGTTTTTCGTGGTGGTATACCTGCACATGTTCCGCGGCTTGATGTACGGCTCCTACAAGGCGCCGCGCGAGCTGGTATGGATTTTCGGCATGACCATCTATCTGGTGCTCATGGCGGAAGCCTTCATGGGCTACGTGTTGCCCTGGGGGCAGATGTCCTACTGGGGCGCTCAGGTGATTGTGTCCCTGTTCGGGGCCATTCCGGTGATCGGCGAAGATCTTGTGCAGTGGATTCGCGGTGATTACCTGATTTCCGGCATTACCCTGAACCGCTTCTTCGCCCTGCACGTCGTGGCCCTGCCGATTGTCCTACTCGGGTTGGTGGTACTGCATATCCTGGCGCTGCACGAAGTCGGTTCCAACAACCCCGATGGCGTGGACATCAAGAAGAACAAAGATGAGAACGGTATCCCCAAAGATGGCGTGCAGTTCCATCCGTACTACACGGTTCACGACCTGGTGGGTATTACTGTCTTCCTGTTCGCTTTCTGTTTCGTCATGTTTTTCATGCCGGAAATGGGCGGTTTCTTCCTGGAATACGCTAACTTTGAAGAGGCGAACAACCTGAAGACCCCGGAGCACATTGCCCCGGTGTGGTACTTCACGCCTTTCTACGCCATCTTGCGGGCGGTGACCATTGAAATTGGCCCCTTGAGCGCCAAGTTCCTCGGTCTGATTGCCATGGGCGCGGCGATTGCCATCCTGTTCGTGCTGCCCTGGTTGGATCGGGCCAAGGCCCGCTCCATGCGCTACAAGGGGCATATCCCGCGGGTCATGTTGATGGTATTCGCCGCCATGTTTGTGGTGCTGGGTTACCTGGGCGTCAAATCACCGACCACTGGGCGCACCGTATTGTCCCAGTTGGCGACGGTGTTCTACTTTGCCTATTTCATCACCATGCCGATCTGGACCAGCAACCGCCCGCCGGAGCAGCGCTCGCAGATCGCGCGAGTCCTGTCGTTCGCCATTTGCTGGGGTTTTGCCCTGATCTTCCTGGTAATGGCTCTGAATGGAATCACAGGGGACAGCGATGTGCCGGTCTTCCTGCGCCTGTTTGGTCTGGTTCTGGCCGCCGTGTTCGCGGTGCTCCCCTGGTTGGCGGATCGCGATAGTGAGCACCCCGTGCCAGAGCGTGTACAGATGAAAGGCTTGCCGCTGCGCTTGGTGCTGGGTGGTCTGGCGCTGTTCGCAGTACTCGTGGTGGTTCCGATCAAGGCTGTGGGCGCGGGTGCTGGCGGATGTGGTTCCATTCCCTGCGATATCATGGAACCGGACCTGGACAATAAAGAGTCCCTGCAGCGTGGTGCCAAGTACTTCGTGAACTACTGTATGGGCTGCCACTCCGCCAAGTTTTCACGCTATGAGCGGGTGGCGGACGATCTCGGTATTCCCCACGATGTGGCGCGCAACAACCTGATTTTCGGCGATCAGGAGATCGGTAGTCTGATGACCACCTCCATGACGAAGGAGCAGGGTAAGCAGTGGTTTGGGGTTCAGCCGCCGGATCTGACTCTGGTGGCCCGGTCTCGCAACCCGGAGTGGCTGTACACTTACCTTCGTAACTTCTATAAGGATGAGAGCCGTCCCTTCGGTGTGAATAATCGGGTGTTTGAAAACGTTGGTATGCCCCACGTCATGCTGGACCTTCAAGGCCTGCTGGAGTGTTCCGCCGGTCCCCAGCTGGACAGCCATGGACACATTGTGCGCGATAGCGCGGGCAATCCAGTCATGGATGAGGAGTGTGGTAGCCTGGTGGAAGGTGACATTGAAGGCAGCCTGTCGCAGGAAGAGTTTGACCAGGTGATCTACGACCTGGTGAATTTCCTGGAGTATCTGGGTGAGCCCGCAGCCATGGACCGTGAACGGGTGGGTATCTTCGTGCTGTTGTTCCTGTCCGTCCTGTTTGTGTTTGCTTACCTGCTCAACCGCGAGTACTGGAAGGGAATTCACTAAATTCGAATAACGGTGGGGCGCCTGTGGGCGCCCCGGCTTGATCACTGGGTAATTTGAGGTAATACACAATGGGTGTGGTGACCAAACGCTCATCCATGACGCTGTTTTCCGATGGTTCTGATCATTACAGCCATCGGGTTAGAATTGTGTTGTCGGAGAAAGGGGTATCGTCGGATATTATTGATGTCGATCCCAAAAACAAGCCGCAGGAACTGGCGGACCTCAACCCCTATGACAGTCTGCCCACGCTGGTGGACCGGGACTTGGCCCTGTACGAGTCCAAAGTGATCATGGAGTACCTGGATGAGCGTTTCCCGCATCCTCCGCTCCTGCCGGTGTACCCGGTTGCCCGGGCTCAGAGCCGGCTGTGGATGTACCGGCTGGAGCGTGATTGGGCGCCGCTGGTAGACACCATTCTCACCAGCAAGAGTAAGGACACCGTGCTAAAGGCGCGTAAGGCCCTGCGCGACAGTCTGCTGGCCATCTCGCCGATCTTTGCCGAAATGCCGTTTTTCATGAGCGATGAGTTCACCATCGTGGACTGCTGCCTGGCACCGATCCTCTGGCGCTTGCCGATGCTGGATATTGACCTTGGCAAGGGGCGCCAGGCCCAGCCCTTGCTGACGTACCAGAAGCGACTGTTCGAACGTGAGGGATTTCGTAAGAGCCTCACGGAAGTCGAGCGCGACATGGGGGCTCACTAGCCTCCATTGCGTGTTGTCCAGCCCCCAAAAGGGGCTTTCATGCCCTTCGATACCCTATCGGGAGACGTTCTATGGCCATGACCTCAAGCCGTCCTTACATGATTCGAGCGCTCTATGAGTGGATCGTGGATAACGGCTGCACCCCCTATATCCTGGTGGATGCCCAGGGGCAAGGCGTTGAAGTGCCTCAGCAGCACGTCAATAAAGACGGGCAGATTGTACTCAATATCAATCCGACGGCAGTCAAAGACCTGTTCATCGGTCTGGAGCAGATCAACTTCAATGCCCGCTTTGGCGGCATACCGACGGATCTGGTGATCCCCTGTGGCTCAGTACTGGGTATTTATGCCCGGGAGAATGGCCAGGGCATGGTATTCGAGCATGAGCCCAATCCCGAGCCTCCCAAGCCGGATTCCGAACCGAAGAAAGACGCGCAAAAACGGCCCAACCTCAAGGTCGTCAAATAAGGGGCGACGGCCCCTTTTATATAACCTAAGTTGATTAACAGTATTCGTTTATCGCGAATACTTCTTTGCGGCACTCGTCCCAAAGCTGGATACTGTACGTACTCTCTAATAACAAGCAGTAGCAGGAGTACGTAAATATGGCTATGTTGCAGCACACCCTGGGTATCTTCACCAACCCCGATCGCGAGTGGCAGCGGATACGCAGCGACAACGAATCGTTCCTGCGGGTTTATCTACGTCACGTTCCCTTGATGGCACTGATACCCTGTATCGCGGGCTATTTCGGAGTGACCGAAGTGGGCTGGAGCGTGGGTAGCGGCGGTGTGGTGAAATTGACCAGCCAGAGTGCCTTGCTCATGGCCGGAGCGGCCTATTTCGCTCAGCTTATTGCCATTTATGTCCTGGGCGAGTACATCAATTGGATGTCGCGCAGTTTTGGTGTGGCCGACGAAGCCAATCGTCGCCACTATGAAGGGACGGCGCTGGCGGTCTATTCGGCCATTCCCATGATGCTCGCCGGTGTTGCGCTGGTATACCCACAGCTGTGGCTGGTGGTATCGGTGTACATTCTGGCGGCGTGCTACTCCGTCTATCTGATTTATGAAGGTATTCCCATCCTGATGAATATCCCGAAAGAACGGGGCTTCATTTACGCCAGTTCGGTGATCACCGTAGGCTTGGTGCTCGCGGTCGTGGTGATGGTGAGCACCGTGATCGTCTGGAGTTCAGGGGCGGGACCGGTCTACATCAGCTGATTTTCCGGCGAGACTGATTCGCTTATCCGACAGAAGGCAGCCTCAGGGCTGCCTTCTGCGTTTGTTGCAGTAATTTGACAAATTTATGGCAGCCTGTCACAGGACTGTCATATTGGGTGGGTAGAGTGCATCTCAGGTGGAAATGACCCAGATAAGGGCATTTCATGTCACTGAACGACAAATCACTGTTTCAGAGGAGCGCTCTATGAACGCCATCAAATTCTTTAAAGGCCTGGCTCTGGCCGGCTCAATGACCTGCGCCATGGCGCAAGCGGACGTCGATCCCAATCTGCCGGATTACGAGGCGGTTTCAGGCGTATCCGGTAATGTGAACAGCATCGGTTCCGATACCCTGAATAACCTCATGACCCTCTGGGCCGAGGAGTTCGCCAAGTTCTATCCCAACGTCAATATCCAGATCCAGGGTGCCGGTTCTTCGACCGCTCCGCCGGCGCTGACTCAGAATACTGCCAACTTTGGTCCCATGAGCCGCGAAATGAAGGCCTCCGAGATTCGTGCTTTTGAGCAAGCTCACGGTTACAAGCCGACTGCGGTTCCGGTAGCGGTGGACGTTCTGGCGGTCTACGTCAACAAAGACAACCCCATTGAAGGTCTCACGATTCCTCAGGTAGACGCCATGTTCTCGGTGACCCGTCGCTGTGGCTATTCAGAGGACATTACCCGTTGGGGCCAACTGGGCCTGGACGGTGAGTGGGAAAATCGTGACCTGGGCCTGTACAGCCGTAACGCGGTGTCCGGTACCTACGGTTACTTCAAGGACAATGCCCTGTGCGGGGGCGACTACAAGCCCGGCATTAACGAGCAGCCCGGTTCTGCCTCGGTTGTTCAGGGTGTGAGCGAATCGCGTAACGGTATCGGCTATTCAGGTATTGGCTACATGACTTCTGGCGTGCGTGCAGTACCGCTGGCCCGTGCCGAAGGCGAAGAGTTCGCCGCTCCCAACGCCGAAAACGCCTCGAATGGCAGCTACCCTCTGGCCCGCTTCCTGTATGTGTACGTCAACAAGCACCCGAACCGCCCCCTGGATCCCATGCAGGCTGAGTTCCTGAAAATGGTAATCTCCAAGCAGGGTCAGGAAGTGGTAGTGCGTGACGGTTACATTCCGCTGCCGGCCTCAGTGTCCAAGCGGGTGACCGAAGAGCTGGGTCTGTAAACACAGACTCCGCCGGGTGGCACTTGCCGCCCCGATCGACCCGGAAAGGGACCCTGGGTTTATGATCCGTCAACTGGTTTAGGGACAATCAAAAGGGACACCGCCGCGGGGCGGAGGGTCCCTTTTGTCATGTGACTGTAACAAAAATGTCATCTAGCGCTGTTAGCATGCACGCGCTTTCGTCGAAGTCCTCTGATTGGGGGTTCGACCGAGATTCTCCAGCTCAGGATTGATGCACTATGTCAGAGCGACCTTCCACCCCGGATGCCCGGGGAAGCTTGATGCCGAATGCGGAGCAACGTGCTCGTCTGCGCAAGGTACGCAAATTCAAGGACGGCCTGTCCCGCTACGGAGTCGGCACTGCCGGTATGATGGTGGTTGGCGCCCTGGCGCTGATTTTCATCTACCTGTTCTCGGAAGTGGCGCCGTTACTGCGCAGCAGCAGTATCGAGCCGACTGCCGACTACCCCTTCGCACTGACCAGCGAGGCCGATCCGTCCGCCCACCTCGTGCTCGAGCGGTACGAGGAGATGGGGGCATCGTTCAGCGAGGCCGGGCAGGTGCACTTCTTTAACGTTGATTCTGGGCTCGCCCTCAAAACCTTTGAGGTTCCTCGCAATCAGGGTGTCACGGCCACGGCGGTTGATACCAGTGTGCCGAATCAGCAGCTGGTGGCCTACGGTTTCTCCGATGGCTCGGTATCTGTCGTCCAGGAGACCTATAGCCTCAGCTATCCCAATGACCAGCGGCTGGTGACCCCGGGGCTGGATTACCCACTGGGTGAGGAACCCGTCACGCTGGACGAGCAGGGCCGCGCCTTGCGCGAAGTCGCCGTGCAAAGCACGGATGCCGGCATGATGGTTGCCGGCGTCACTGAAGACAATCAGATCCTTGTGGGGCGTTACCGGATGAACCAGGGTCTGTTCGGCAACGGCGGTAGCGTATCCGGTGATAGCTATTCCGTGCCCTCACTACCCGGTGGTGCCCAGGTGGAACACTTGATCGTCGATGCCACTGGGCGTTTTTTGGTGGTCGCGGACGATCGGGAACAACTGCATTTTTACCATGTCGAGCGCGCTGAAGATGCCCGGTTGATCGAGACGCTTCCCACCGAGCGTGGCCAGGTGAACGCTCTGGAGTTTCTGGTCGGTACGCTGTCGGTGATCATCGGCACGGACCAGGGGTCGGTCAGCCAGTGGTTTATCATTCGGGACGATAACAATCAATTCCATCTGACGCCGGTGCGGGACTTTGGCTCCATGCCGGGCTCGGTGACCACTATCGCACCGGAATATACCCGAAAAGGTTTCGCGGCCGGTGACGACCAAGGCAATGTCGGCCTTTTCTACGGGACATCGTCGAGCACCCTGGTGATCGAGTCGGTCACGGATCAGCCCATTTCGCAACTGGCATTGTCGCCCATTAACGGCCGCTTGTTGGCGCTGGATAATGACCAGCGGTTGCATATAGCCTCGGTCTGGAATGAGCATCCGGAAATCTCCATGAGCTCACTCTGGCAGAAGGTCTGGTATGAAGGCCGACAGCAGCCCGAGTACGTCTGGCAGGCTTCCTCTGGCGCGGATGACTCCGAGGCGAAAATGAGCCTGGTGCCGTTGTCTATCGGTACGCTCAAAGCCGCTTTCTACGCGATGCTGTTTGCCATCCCTCTGGGTGTGATGGGCGCCATTTACACCGCCTACTTCATGACCCCCAAGCTGCGTGGCGTGGTCAAACCCACCATTGAGATCATGGAAGCCCTGCCGACGGTCATTTTGGGTTTTCTTGCCGGTCTATGGTTGGCACCGTTTCTGGAAAATCACCTGCCAGCGGTATTCAGTATTCTGATTTTCCTGCCGGTCACCATGTTGGCCGTAGGGTTGTTGTGGAGCCGGTTGCCATCGGCGATTCGCAGCAACGTCCCGGAAGGTTGGGAGGCCGCCATTCTGATCGTCCCCATTCTGTTGACCGGATGGGCCTGTATCGCGGTCAGTCCGCACGTCGAAGTGTGGTTCTTTGATGGCAGCATGCGCCAATGGCTGACCAACAACAATATTGACTACGATCAGCGCAACGCACTGGTCGTGGGTATTGCCATGGGCTTTGCGGTGATTCCCACCATTTTCTCGATCGCCGAAGACGCGGTGTTCAATGTGCCCCGCCATTTGACCCAGGGGTCTCTGGCCCTCGGGGCAACCCGCTGGCAGACCGTAATAGGTGTGATTCTGCCCACCGCCAGCCCGGGTATCTTCTCGGCGGTGATGATGGGCTTTGGTCGTGCAGTGGGTGAAACCATGATTGTGTTGATGGCCACCGGCAACAGCCCGGTGCTGAACTTCAATATATTCGAAGGTATGCGCACCCTGTCCGCCAACGTGGCGGTGGAGCTGCCGGAAACCGCCATTGGCAGCACGCACTTCCGGGTGTTGTTCCTCGCCGCTCTGGTGCTGTTGGCCCTGACATTTGTGGTCAACACTCTGGCCGAAGTCGTTCGCCAGCGTTTGCGTAAACGCTACAGCAACCTGTAACCATTGGGAGCCTGATTGATGAAAGCCTGGTTTAAAAGTGGTGCCCCCTGGGTATGGCTGAACGGCGGTGCCGTGGCGCTGTGTATGATTATGGTTGTGGGCCTGTTGGGGCTGATTGCCGTTCGCGGTTTTGGCCATTTCTGGCCCGCTGATCTGGTGCAGATGTCGGTGCTGGATCGCGATGGCGACCGACAGGAAGTATTGGGAGAACTGGTCCGTAAGGAAGTCATTCCCGCGCGAGTGGCGCGTACCAATGGCTACACCGTGGGCGAGGATGTCCCTCTGGTGACCCGCTATCTGATCAAACAGGGTAATCGGGATCTCGGTAGCGATTTTCAGTGGTACCTGGATGTGGGCATGGGTGAGTGGCACTACCCGGAAAATGCCATTGTGGTTGAACGTCGCGAGTGGGGTAACTTTTACGGTTTCCCGGTGGCGTTGAAAGAACACGGCGAAGTGATCAGCCGCCTGGGCGATGAGGATTTCTGGCCAGAGGTGGAAGCCCGGGTCGAGCGCAGCGTGGATCTGCACAACGAAATCCGTCGCAAGGAAAAGGTGGAGATTGGCAGCATCAACCACAAGCTGGAACGGCTGCGCCTGGAGCGTCGCCGCCTTGAGCTGCAGGGTGTTTCGCCGGAAGAAATGGCGCAGGCCGAAGAGCAGTTTGCGGTCGAGCGAGAGGCATTGAACGAAGAGTACCGCCGAATCAAGGCGGAGCGCGACGCGATTTATGAGCAGATCGAGCGGGACAGCTTTGATGTTGAAACCGTCAACGGAATGGAAAAAACCATTCACCTGCATAACATCGTGCGGGTTACCCGCTCCAACCACCTGGGTGTGTTTGGCAAGCTGGCACACTACATGGACCGGTTCTGGGAGTTCCTGACCGAAGAGCCCCGCGAGGCCAATACCGAAGGCGGGATTTTCCCGGCCATCTTCGGCACCGTCACCATGGTGATTGTGATGTCGATCATGGTTACCCCGCTGGGCGTGCTGGCCGCCATTTACCTGCGCGAGTACGCCCGTCAGGGCACGGTACTGAAGCTGATCCGCATTTCGGTGTACAACCTGGCCGGTGTGCCTTCAATTGTATACGGGGTGTTTGGTCTGGGTTTCTTTGTGTACTTCCTGGGGGGCAGCATTGATGAGCTGTTTTTCCCCGCGTCCTTACCGGCCCCGACCTTTGGTACGCCGGGTTTGTTCTGGGCGTCTCTGACTCTGGCCCTGTTGACCCTGCCGGTGGTGATTGTTTCCACCGAAGAAGGCCTGGCGCGTATTCCCAGCACCATCCGTCAGGGCAGTCTGGCCCTGGGGGCGACCAAGTCGGAGACCCTGTGGAAGGTGGTGGTGCCTCTGGCCACGCCTGGCATGATGACCGGCCTGATTCTGGCCATCGCCCGTGCCGCCGGTGAAGTGGCACCATTGATGCTCGTCGGTGTGGTCAAGCTGGCACCGAGCCTGCCCATTGATGGCAACTACCCGTACATTCATCTGGATCAGAAGATCATGCACCTCGGGTTCCATATTTATGACGTCGGCTTCCAGAGTCCGAACGTTGAAGCCGCTCGCCCCCTGGTTTACGCGACGGCGCTGACGCTGGTGTTGTTGATCATTATTCTGAACCTTACAGCCATCAAAATTCGTAACACGCTGCGCGAGAAGTATCGCAGCGCCTCTGATTGATCGCGGGAGCCTAGCATGTTAGAAGACACTACCAAGCAAAGCGGGTCATCAACGGCACCCGACCACCAAGCACACGTGGGCGCGCCCCGCCCTCAGACACAGGGTAATGCCATGGCATTGGAAGACGAGACCATCAAGCTCGAGGTCAATAATCTGAATTTGTACTACGGGGATAATCGTGCCCTGAAAGACATCAACCTGAAGATTCCCGAAAAGAAGGTAACCGCCTTTATCGGACCTTCCGGCTGCGGTAAGTCGACGCTGCTGCGCTGTTTCAACCGGATGAATGACCTGGTGGATATCTGCCGCATCGAAGGCGAGATCCTGATGGATGGCAGCAATATGTACGACAAGAAAGTCGACGTGGCCGAGCTGCGTCGTCAGGTGGGTATGGTATTCCAGAAGCCCAACCCATTTCCGAAATCCATTTATGAAAATGTCGCCTATGGCCTGCGTCTGCAGGGCGTAAAGTCCCGCCGGGTTCTGGATGAAGTGGTGGAGAAGTCCCTGCGCGGCGCTGCCCTGTGGGAAGAAGTCAAAGACCGGCTGCACGACAACGCCTTTGGTCTGTCCGGTGGTCAGCAGCAGCGTCTGGTCATCGCCCGCGCCATTGCCATTGAGCCGGAAGTGATTTTGCTGGATGAGCCGGCGTCGGCATTGGACCCGATTTCAACACTGAAAATTGAAGAGCTGATCTACGAGCTCAAAGATCAATACACCATTGTGATTGTGACCCACAATATGCAGCAGGCGGCCCGGGTTTCGGACTATACTGCGTTCATGTACATGGGCGATCTGATCGAGTTTGGTGACACCGATTCGCTGTTTACCAACCCGACCAATAAGCAAACCGAAGATTATATTACCGGCCGGTACGGCTAAGAGGAGCACTCATTATGGTCATGGATATCAAATCCCATACGCATCATATTTCTCAGCAGTACAATCTTGAGCTGGATGAAATCAAGACCAAGCTGTCCGAGATGGGTGGACTGGCTCAACGTCAGGTTAATGATGCCATACAGGCGCTGATTGATGCCGATGCCGAGACCGCCGAGCGGGTGGTTCGGGAAGATGATCACGTCAATGACATGGAGCTGGATATTGACGAAGACTGCGTTCGCATTCTGGCGCGTCGCCAGCCAGCGGCCAGTGACCTGCGTCTCGTTATCGCGGTTACCAAAGCCATCACGGACCTGGAGCGGGTGGGTGATGAGGCGAGCAAAATCGCCCGGCAAGCTATCGCCCTTAGCGGTGACGGCTCCACACCGCGCGGGTACGTTGAAGTGCGCCACATCGGTGGCCATGTCTCGCGCATGTTGAGTGACGCACTGGATGCGTTTGCTCGTCTGGATATCGACCTGGCACTACGGGTGGTGGAAACGGACAACACCGTGGATATGGAGTACAACTCCGCCATGCGGGAAATGCTGACCTTCATGATGGAGGACCCTCGCAATATTTCCCGTGCCCTGAACATCATGTGGAGTCTGCGCGCCCTGGAGCGGATCGGTGATCACGCCCGAAACCTGGCCCAGTACGTGGTGTATCTGGTGAAGGGTGAAGATGTGCGCCACGAATCCTATGACGAGATTCAGGAGCAGATCCAGGACGACAACGAGTAGTGTTCAGCTCGCCAGGGCCTGCAGTATCCACAGGCCCAGCGTGACCGTCACCAACCCGAAAACCGTGGACTGGACGATCATGGTGGCCGCCAGGGAGGCATTACCGCCCATGGCCCGCACCATGACAAAACTGGCGGTAGCCGTGGGCGACGCGGCCAGCAGAAAGACCACCGCCAGCGCCTGACCCTCCAGCCCCAGAGCCAAGGCGATCAGGACACCGACCAGGGGCGAAACAATCAGCTTCCAGGTGGTGGCCGCCAGGGCGCCACCGCCCACTTGCCGTAATGACTTCAGATCCAGCGCGCCGCCCACACACAGCAGGGCCAGTGGCAGGCTCATCTCACCCAGATAGTTACCCGCCCGTTGAACGGGCTCGGGCATGGGGCCTTCAATCCAACCGTAGAACAGTCCGGCGACAATGCCGATGATCAATGGGTTGCTCACCACACCCGAGAACACGCCCCGCATGCCTCGCCGGCTGTCCAGGTCCCGGTTGAGCGCAATGACCGACAGTACGTTATAGAGCACGATGGTGATGGCGATGGGTAGGGCGGCCATGGCCACGCCGCTTTCTCCGTAGGCATTGGCGCAGTAGGCCAGACCGATGATCACCAGGTTGCCCCGGAACGCCGCCTGGGCCAGGACGCCCCGGTCCCGCCGGTCGCGCACAAAACCGTCCGCCGTGAGCAGACTCAACAGAAAAATGGCGATCGCTCCGGCTACTACCGCGAACAGGATGCGGCCGTCGGCGGCGGCACCAAAGTCGGTGGTGGCGCTGCTGAAAAACAACAGTACCGGCAAGCCCACCGCAAATACCAGGCGCGATGCCGTGTTGATGAAGGTCTCATCAATCATCCCGATGCGGCGTAACACCGCACCAAGAATCACCATCAGGAAAATCGGTGTGGTGACCGAGAGTGAGAACAGGAATGTCGATAGCAAATTGGTGCTGTCCAAGAGCGCTCTCCGGGTTGAGAACGAAAAAAGCCCGACATGACTGCCGGGCTCTACAGACTACCACGCTATCTAATCGACCCGCTTACTTCGGGACGTCAAACGGGAAGTAGTCTTTCGCGTTGTTGAAGCTGATGTCCTGAATCATGCTGCCGACCATTTTCAGGTCATTGGGTACCGTACCGGCGGCCATATCATGGCCGAGGATACGGCACAGCAGGCGCCGGAAGTACTCGTGGCGGGAGTAACTCAGGAAGCTGCGGCTGTCGGTCAGCATCCCCACAAACCGGCTCAACAGGCCCAACTGGCTCAGGGCTTCGATCTGGCGCTTCATGCCGTCCAACTGATCCAGGAACCACCAACCGCTACCAAACTGCATCTTGCCGGCGGCCGAGCCATCCTGGAAGTTGCCGATCATGGTGGCGATCATCTCATTATCGCGCGGGTTCAGATTGTACAGAATGGTTTTGGCCAGGCGGTCGTCGTTGTCCAGACGGCCGAGGAATTTCGACAGCGGCTTGGCGTAGTTGTGGTCGCCAATGGAGTCGAAACCGGTATCCGGGCCCAGATCGCGGAACAGCCGCGGGTTGTTGTTGCGGATGGCGCCAATGTGGTACTGCTGGACCCAGCCTTTCTCGTGGTCCTGACGGGCGAACTCCACCAGCATCGCCGAGTAGAACTTGTCCAGCTCGGTCTGGTCGAGGTCCTTGCCGCCGCGCACTTTGGCGAAAATCGCCTTGATTTCAGCGTCGGTATAGTCTTCGGCGTGGACGGTTTCCAACCCGTGATCCGACAGGCGGCAACCCTGCTCATGGAAGAAGTCGTGACGCTTCTGCAGGGCGCTCATCAGGTCGTCGTAAGTGCTGATCTGTACGTCAGCCACTTCCCCGAGCCGATCCAGGTAGGTGTTGTAACCCTGGGTATCTTCGGCGGCCATGGCCTTGTCCGGGCGCCAGGTGGGCAGCACATTGGTGTTGAAATTGCTGTCCGCGGCGATGGACTGGTGATGGCGCAGGTCGTGGGTCGGGTCATCGGTGGTGCAAATGACCTTCACATTGGCCTGGGTGATCAGGCCCTTGGCGCTGAATTCCGGCGTCGCCAGCAGTTCGTTGCACTGGTCCCACACCTCGCGGGCATTTTCGCCGCTGAGCAGCTTGTCGGTGATGCCGAAAGGCTTCTTCAGTTCCAGGTGGGTCCAGTGATACAGCGGGTTGCGCAGGGTATTCGGTACGGTTTCGGCCCAAGCCTGAAATTTCTCCCAGTCGCTGGCATCACCGGTGCAGTACTTTTCGCTGACACCATTGGAGCGCATCGCTCGCCATTTGTAATGGTCACCCGCCAGCCAGACCTCGGACAGATTCTTGAACTGTTTATTTTCGCCGATCTGATCCGGGGGGAGGTGGCAGTGGTAGTCAATGATCGGCATGTCTTTGGCGTAATCGTGGTACAACGCCTTGGCCTGCTCGGTGTCGAGCAAAAAATCGTCGTGTATAAAAGTCATTCTCACAATTCCTCTCAACACACAAAAGCCGTCACCGGGTGCCGGGCAGACCCCAATGTCGGTTGTGCAGCTGGTTTAGGCAGCGCCCACAGCGAGAACCGGAGTCCGGCCCCAAAACGCGCTGTACTGCTTGCATACTGCCAGGGTTGATTTATTGTGCGATGGTGTCCACCGCGTTTTGTCCCGGGATCACTCAGTGGGCCCGGCGCCGCTTATGATGCGGATCAGGGTCAGTTTACCTCCTGAGTGAGCAAATATAAACAGTCATTGTTCGGGGTGGTGTACGGCTGTAAGTGCTTGCTAACATCGAAGCCCAATTATATCAATGTTGTGGTCATCATGAAATAAAGGGGTGCTATTTCACCAATAGTGAAATTCTTGCGCGGCTCCCCCGGTCTCTGGGCCTTTAGCCCCGGGGGAGTGGCGTCTGTTGCTGGCTTTAACAGGGGCCGCCCGGGGGTATACAATTCAGGGCTAACCATCCAAGTGTCTGTGGCCCCGGGTGGGGCTGGCGCTTAACAGGAGAGTCAATTATGGCCCGCACGCCTTCCAATATGCTTCCTCTGGGCACTGAGCTGCCCGATACCACTTTGCCCGATCCCGCCGGGGAGACCTGGAAACTGAGCCAGCGCATGGGCGATAAGGGGCTGGTGGTGATGTTCATCTGTAACCACTGCCCGTTTGTCCTGCATATTGCGCCGTTCCTGGAAACACTCAACGACCGGCTCAATGAAATGGGCATCCGCTGTATCGCCATCAGCTCCAACGATGTCAAGGAGTACCCGGCGGATTCTCCGGAAAAAATGGCTCAATTTGCCAAGGAGTACAAACTGGCGTTCCCGTACCTCTACGACGAAACCCAACGGGTGGCCAAATCCTTTGATGCGGCCTGTACCCCGGATTTCTACCTGTTTGACCGGAATAAGCGGTTGGTTTACCGGGGCCAACTGGACGACAGCCGTCCGGGCAATGATATTCCGGTGACCGGGAAAGACCTGCTGGCGGCGGCTGAGTTGGTCGCCAGAGGTGAGCAGCCCCCCGAAGATCAGCAGCGTCCCAGCCTGGGCTGCAATATCAAGTGGAAATCCTGATTTTCAAATAAGAAAATCAATCCGCATGTTAAATTCTGTGTCAGGAGGGACGAATCCGGCGTCCCTCTCTCTCCGTCCCTGGGGTACAGCCGGATTTGCCGTTTGCCCAAATCGGCTTTGTTTTACGCGCCAAGAGCGCGCCTTCAGAAATTGAAGATCAGTCCCCCCTTTTTTTACGCCATCTGTGGCAAATGTCGCCAGACTTTTCACTTCTTACCTTAGCGACTTTTTCTTCTTTGCAATTTGTGATCTCCCTCTCGTCCCGCAAGCCCTTCTGCATTTTTCCCTGAAGCGCTGTCGATATACTTTTTGGTGAGTGGACGCTTTGGCCTCGGTCAGAGCCGGAAACTCGAAGAAGTATAAGACTGACGCTGCATACACAGTGGTATTCGGTAGGGACTGGTGAGTATTTCAGGTCCGGTATGCGGTGCGCTATTCCTTGATATTTTTCTCGCATAAAAACCCGGAAAGGAGATAATTTCCCATGACGTTTTCAAAGATAAAAACAATCAGTGGCGCTTTTTTGTTGGCCGCCGGATTAATGGTGGCCCCGATCACCCAGGCTCAATCCGTTCAATGCGATTATCTGGTTCAAAGTGATTGGGGCGCTGGCGCCATTGCGAGCATCCAGATTACCAATAACGACACCTCGGCGATCAATGGTTGGCAGGTGAGTTGGGAGTATGAGCACAGCACCATTACCAACCTTTGGAATGCCGAACTGGAGGGTTCCAATCCCTACAGTGCGACCAACCTTAGCTGGAATCAGTCGATCCAGCCGGGGCAGTCGATTGAATTTGGATTTCAGGTGAGTCAGAACGGCGACGCGGAAGTGCCGGAGCTGTCGGGTGCTCTCTGTGGTGGGGCGAGCTCGTCCAGCAGCTCGTCGGTTTCGTCGAGTTCCAGTAGCTCGCAATCCTCATCGAGTAGTTCGGTCAGTAGCTCGTCCAGCAGTAGTTCCTCCGTTTCGTCGAGCGCTTCCAGTTCGTCCAGCTCCTCTGTGAGCGACCCCGGGGGGCTGACGGCCGTGGAGCTGACCGAGCAAATGGGCGTGGGCTGGAATGTCGGCAACTCCCTGGACGCCATTGGCGGTGAAACCGCCTGGGGGAATCCCGAAATTACCCGGGAGCTGATCGATAGGGTAAAAGCCGCGGGTTTCGACACGCTTCGGGTGCCGGTAGCCTGGAGTCAGTTCTCCGATACCGAAAATTTCATCATCGAGGAGAGTTGGAAAAACCGGGTAGAGGAAGTGGTCAACTACGCGCTGGACGCGGACCTGTATGTGATCATGAACATCCACTGGGACGGTGGCTGGATGCAGCCGACCTACGCGGATCAGGAGTATGTCAACAATCGTCTGGCCATCATGTGGACCCAGATAGCCGAGCACTTTGAGGCCTACGATCATCGACTGCTGTTTGCCGGTACCAATGAGGTAATGGTCGAAGGCGATTACGGGACGCCAACCGAGGAGTACTACACCGTCCAGAACAGCTTCAATCAGACCTTTGTCGACACCGTGCGCGCGACCGGTGGCAACAACGCGGATCGTTATCTGGTGGTTCAGGGGTTCAATACCAACATTGATCACACCGTGAACTTCGCCGAGATTCCCGAGGATACGGTCAGTGATCGGCTGTTGATGGAGGTGCATTACTATGACCCCTACAACTTTACGTTGAACGAAAGCAGCAACATTACCCAGTGGGGTTCGATCGCAACCGACCCGAATGTCACCGAAACCTGGGCCAATGAGTCCTACGTGGATAACCAGTTCCAGCGGATGCAGACGAACTTCATCGACCAGGGTGTCGGGGTCATTCTGGGTGAATATGGCGTTATTTCACGGCAGAATGTCGAAGGTCACGATACCTATCGGCGCTATTGGAATGAATACATTACCCAGTCAGCGCTTGATCACGGTATGGTGCCAGTCTATTGGGACAATGGCTATGCAGGAAACGGCGGTTTCGCACTGTTTGATCGCTACAGTGGCAGCGTCATTGAGCCGGAGCTGGTGGAGGTGCTGGTAGGGGCTTCCGACTGACCGCATCGTCAGTAAACCCGCACCGAAAAGCCGAGCGCAGGCAATGCGTTCGGCTTTTTTTGTTGTTGAGGGGCAAATTTCACCCAAATGGGGTATGCGGTTTGAAGCTGTGACGCATAAAATTGTCTACAAAACCGACACAATGCGGAGCATCAAAGATGACGACTTGGGGATATATCAAAGCAGTAAGCCTTCTCAGCCTGCTGGCGCTGTCCGGCTGTGTGGCCGAGGATGATGAAGGAGAAGATACCCGTGAGCTGGATAGTTCCGGCGGTGGTAGCTGTTCGTTCCAGGAGTTGGTGACAGCCTCTGACCGGGATGCGGCCAACGCTTGTGGGACACAGGTATCGACCCAGTTTCTGGCGGCGGATGCCTACTATCAGCAGGCACTGGAGCTCTGTGCTGAGGGTTACCAAAGTGAGGCCGAGGAGGTCTATGGTAACTATGAAATTCAGGTGAGCTATGCTCGTGACGTAGCGGCCGGATTTGATTGCGGCAGCGGCTCCACCGGTGGCGGTGGCGGTGGCGTAAGCGTTGAAGACCCCAGCGAACAGATTTACTACAACCTCTGTGTCGGACAGACCACCGATACCATCTATGCGAGTTGTTATGGACCGGTTCAGTACGGCGATAATGACTGCGGCCCGAACACTGACGGTGTCTCCTACAGCTACCTGACCAAGTATGACTCCCGATCAGAGTGCATTAACGAGCGGGATGACTACCTACGAAACTTCTAGCCCGGACCATCTCCAATGAAACGCCTGGTTACGCTGGTTACCGTTGTATTTATTGGTGTGAGCGCTTTCAGCGTGGTGCGAGCCTTGTATCAGGGAGGTGACGAGCGCGCAGGGACGCCGCTGCTCAAGGTCCCGGTTGAATCACTATCGGAACGACCGGGTCGCGGGACCTCGGCGCGGAGCGCAACCGCTCCGGTCGAGGCACCCAGGGAGGACGCGCAGGCGAGCCGGTCAGATGCGGTGCCGGAAGAGCGTCGGCGCCTCCACGACGATCTGAGTTTGGGAATCGCGCTGGGGTTCACGCGCGAAGAGGCGCTGGCGCTGATTCAACAGACCGACCTGGAACAGCTTGAGGCCTTCTTTTCACAGCGCTCTCATATTACCGCTGACTGGCTGAATCGGCAGGGACTGGGTGTTGAGCATCTGCGCGAACTTTACGCCCGCTGGGCGGCGGGAACCCCTCCAGAACTCGCCCCGGATAACCCGGGGGCGCTGATATTCAGCCGTTATCGCTCGGGTCAGGACGGCAGCCCCTTCCGAGCCCAGAACCGCTTCAGCGTGCAAGACCGGACGGTCTATCTGCACTACCAGGTGCCGACTGAGTACCAGCAGGCGTCGGTGATCATTCGGTGGGCGCGAGAGGACCAGCCGGGCCTGTCCCACTTTGACTACCATCCGTTGACGGACCATACCGGGTTGCGACAGGAGGCCTGGGTGCGTCCCCGGCAGGGATGGGAGCCCGGCACCTATCGGGTCGAGATTTATGGTGCCGAGCCTTCGCTGCCCCTCATCGCGCAGCGGGACTACGAGGTGTTGCCCTGAAGGGCGCTCGCGGTTGAGCGCCCCCCTTAACGTTGCAAGTAACTACTCGCCTTTCTTCTCCCGCTCAATCGCCCGATAGGCGATATCCTTACGGTAGAAAACCCCGTCCCACTGGATGCGATCGGCCAGGGCGTAGGCGCGCTGCTGCGCTTCGCTGACAGTATTGCCCAGGGCGGTGGCACACAACACCCGGCCGCCGCTGGTGACGACTTTACCGGAGGCGGTCTTGGTGCCGGCGTGGAATACGCGCTCACCGGGGGTCTCTTCGGTAGGGAGACCGCTGATTTCGTCGCCCTTGTTATAGCTGCCCGGGTAACCACCGGCGGCGAGCACGACGCCGACCGCGGCGCGCTCGTCCCAGTCGGTGTGGGCCTGATCGAGTTTGCCGTCCAGTGCGATCTGGCACAGCTCGGCCAGGTCGGATTTGAGGCGCAGCATGATCGGTTGGGTTTCGGGGTCGCCGAACCGGCAGTTGTATTCGATCACTTTCGGCTGGCCGTCCGGGGTGATCATCAGGCCGGCGTACAGGAAGCCGGTGTAGGGGTTGCCTTCGGCGGCCATGCCCTCCACGGTCGGTACAATCACCTGCTGCATGATGCGCTCGTGCACCTCGGGGGTGACCACCGGGGCCGGGGAGTAGGCGCCCATGCCGCCGGTGTTGGGGCCGGTATCGCCTTCACCCACACGCTTGTGGTCCTGGCTGGTGGCCATGGGCAGAATATGTTTGCCGTCCACCATGACGATAAAGCTGGCTTCTTCACCGGTGAGAAATTCTTCGATCACCACGCGGCAACCGGCGTCCCCAAAGGCATTGCCGGAGAGCATGTCACGCACGGCGTCCTGGGCCTGATCCAGGGTTTCCGCCACGATCACGCCTTTACCGGCGGCCAGGCCGTCGGCTTTGACCACGATGGGCGCACCTTTCTCTTCCAGGTAGGCCAGGGCGGGCTCCACCTCGGTGAAGGTCTGGTAATCCGCGGAGGGGATCTGGTGCCGGGCCAGGAAGTCTTTGGTAAAGGCCTTGGAGCCTTCCAACTGGGCGGCGCCCTTGGTGGGGCCGAAGCAGGGCAGATCGCGCTCGGCGAAGTAGTCCACCACGCCTTCGACCAGCGGCGCTTCCGGGCCGACGATGGTCAGCGCCACG
>NZ_DGMV01000051.1:63912-64182 GCF_002388575.1 Marinimicrobium sp. UBA4509 | reverse complement strand
GGCCGACGATGGTCAGCGCCACGTCATTGTGCTGGGCGAACTCTGCCAGAGCCGGAAAATCCAGCACGTCGATATCCACGTTGACCAGGTTTTTCTCCAGGGCCGTGCCGGCGTTGCCGGGGGCCACAAACACTTTGTTGACCTTGGGGCTCTGGGCCGCCTTCCAGGCGAGGGCGTGTTCACGTCCGCCGCCGCCGATGACCAGTAGGTTCATGCTTTAGACCTTTCGTGGTTTGGATTGACTTGAGTTACGGCGGATGCGGCCTTTGG
>NZ_DGMV01000051.1:53012-63801 GCF_002388575.1 Marinimicrobium sp. UBA4509 | reverse complement strand
AGCCGAAGGCGCATCCGCCGTTGCCGATTAATGCCGGAAATGGCGCATGCCGGTGAATACCATGGCGATGTTGTGCTCGTCGGCGGCGGCGATCACTTCCTCGTCGCGCATGGAGCCGCCGGGCTGAATCACCGCGGCAATGCCGGCGGCACCGGCGTTGTCCAGGCCGTCGCGGAACGGGAAGAAGGCGTCTGAAGCCATCACCGAGCCCTTCACTTCCAGGCCGGCGTGCTCGGCCTTGATGCCGGCGATGCGCGCGGAGTTGACGCGGCTCATCTGGCCGGCACCGACACCGATGGTCTGGTTGTTTTTGGCGTAGACGATTGCGTTGGATTTCACAAACTTGGCGACCTTCCAGGCAAACAGCAGATCGCGGATTTCCTGCTCGTTAGGGGCGCGCTTGGTGACCACTTTCAGGTCCGACTCGGCTACCATGCCGTTGTCGCGATCCTGCACCAGCAGGCCGCCGTTGACGCGCTTGTAATCCAGCCCGCCGATGCGCTCGATGCCCCACTGGCCGCAGGCCAGCAGACGGACGTTTTTCTTGGCGGCCACGACCTGTACGGCCTCATCGGACACGGTGGGGGCGATGATCACTTCTACAAACTGACGCTCGACAATGGCTTGGGCGGTGGCACCGTCCAGCTCGCGGTTGAAGGCGATGATGCCACCAAAGGCGGATTCCGGATCGGTGGCAAAGGCTAGGTCGTAAGCGTCTTTCAGGTTGGCCGCGGTCGCCACGCCACAGGGGTTGGCGTGCTTGACGATCACACAGGCGGGCTGCTCAAAACTTTTCACACACTCCAGGGCGGCGTCGGTGTCCGCCACGTTGTTGTAGGACAGTTCTTTGCCCTGCAACTGCTTGGCGGTGGCGATGCCGGCTTCAGCGGGGTTCTGCTCCACGTAGAAGGCCGCCTTCTGGTGCGGGTTTTCCCCGTAGCGCATTTCCTGGGTTTTCTGGAACTGACTGTTGAAGGTGCGCGGGAAGTGCTCGCTGCCACCCTCGACCTTGCGGCCGAAGTAGTTGGCAATGGCGCCGTCGTAGGCGGCGGTGTGCTCGTAGGCCTTGATGGCCAAGTCAAAACGCAGGTTCAGGCTGGTTTTGCCGTTGTTGGCATCCAGCTCGGCCAGAATGCGCGCATAGTCGCTGGCGTTGACCACGATGTTGACGTGGGCATGGTTCTTGGCGGCGGCGCGGACCATGGTGGGGCCACCGATGTCGATGTTCTCTACGGCATCTTCCAGGGTGCAGCCGGGCTTGGCCACGGTCTGCTCGAAGGGGTAGAGGTTGACCACCACCATGTCGATGGCATTAATGCCGTGTTCGCCCATGACCGCGTCATCCTGCCCGCGCCGGCCGAGAATGCCACCGTGCACTTTCGGGTGCAGGGTTTTGACCCGTCCGTCCATCATCTCAGGGAAGCCGGTGTAGTCAGAGACTTCCACGGCGGGAATGCCGTTTTCCTTGAGCAGGCGGAAGGTGCCGCCGGTGGACAGGATCTCCACACCGCGCTGGTGCAGTGCCTGGGCAAATTCCACAATGCCGGTTTTGTCAGAGACGCTGATCAGCGCACGATTTACGGGTGCTAGGTCGGTGGTCATGGTCGGTGAGTTTCCCCCAATGCCGGTGTCAATTCAGGTGAGTTACAAAAGCAGAGGGGGTGGTTTTATGCCACCCCCTCGGAATTCGGGTTGTCGCGCTCAGAGCAGGTCGTACTGCTTGAGCTTCTTGCGCAGCGTGCCACGGTTCAGCCCCAGCACCTGGGCGGCGCGGGTCTGGTTGTGACGGGTGTACTTGAGGACAATCTCCAACATGGGCGCTTCCACTTCGGCCATCACCATGTTGTACACGTCGCTGACGGGCTGGCCGTCGAGGTTTTGAAAGTAATTCTCCATGGCCTGTTCCACGCAGCCGCGCAGGGACTGTCCGTGAGTGAGCGTGTGGGTGTGGCCCGTATCGCCCAGGGGAGCCAAAAAGTTTTCTGCTGTGTTCATGCCGCTTGATCCTCTTGTTCTATCAGCTGTTCAAAGTACTTCAGAACGCTGTCCAGTTGTTCTTGTGCGTTGTCCATACGGTTAAACGCCTGACGAAACGGGTCGCTACCGGGTACCGTCTGCAAGTACCAGCCCAGGTGCTTGCGAGCGATGCGCGGGCCCAAATAGTCGCCATAAAATCCGTAGAGGTCACGCAAATGACTGCTGAGAATGTCCCTGACTTCAGTCAGTGGCGGTTCGGGGACCGATCTACCAAAACGCAGGTAGTGATCGATTTCCCGAAAAATCCAGGGGCGCCCCTGGGCGGCCCGACCGATCATGACGGCGTTAGCGCCGGTCTGGTCGAGTACCTGTTGCGCCTTGTACGGACTGTCGATATCACCATTGGCAAATACCGGGATGGTTACCGCATCCACCACGGCGGCTATGGTGTCGTATTCCGCTTGGCCCTGATAGCGATCGGCCCGCGTCCGGCCGTGTACGGCCAGGGCCTGAATGCCGATATCCTCCGCCATCCGTGCCACGCGCACCGCATTGCGATTATCCCGGTCCCAGCCGGTGCGTATTTTCAGGGTGACCGGCAGGTTGGTCGCCGCTACCACTGCCTGCAGTATATCGGCCACCAGAGGCTCATCTCTGAGTAGAGCGGAGCCGGCGGCCTTTTTGCACACTTTCTTGGCGGGGCAGCCCATATTGATGTCGATGATCTGGGCGCCGTTGTTCGCGTTGAGTCGGGCGGCGTCGGCCATCATGGCCGGGTCGCCTCCAGCAATCTGTACTGAAATCGGTTCCGCCTCGCCGGCGTGGTCCAGGCGCAGCCGACTTTTGCGGCTGTTCCAAAGGCTTGCATCCGACGTCACCATTTCCGAGACCACCAGGCCGGCACCCAGTTTCCGGCACAGCTGCCGAAAAGGACGATCCGTCACACCCGCCATGGGCGCGAGAATCACCCGGCTGTCTATTTGATGGGTACCGATCCGAAACACGCGACTCACCTGTTCGAGGGTCTCAATGGCCGTAACCGACAGCCCCGGAAAAGGTTGGCTATGATACCCGTTTGGCCCCGGATTGGGAACGAGCAAAACCGCCGAATTGATGTTTTTTTGATCGGTTTTGATTCGCCCCAACAGGCGGGGCCGGGAGGAGGGCCGGTCAGTGGGGGATGTAGGCTCGGTAGTTGACGGCGCTCGGGCCGGGGTCCACCAGCTCCAGTGTCAGGTGGACGGGCTGGTTGCTGGGCATGATGGTGCGACCTGCCAGCTCGCCAGAGAGGTACTCTTCGGGGGTGAATTGACGCGCCGCCACCACCTCGCCATTGAGGTCACTGAACTCCAGCACCAGGCCGGGAAAAGGTTGGTCAAAGCGGGCGGTGTTGAGCAGTATCGCATCGACCATCAAGGCGCCCTCACGCTCCGGGTGATTGCGGACCACCAGGTTGTAGGCGCGGATCTGGCGGCGATCGACCAGTTCGGGCATCTGGCAGCCAATCAGGGGGCATACGGTTGCATAGACGGTGCGGTAGGGCTCCATCCGGCTCCAGCGGTCAAATTGTAGCCAGGCAACCTGAACGAGCAGGGCGACCGCCGCGAGCGCAACCAGCGATGGCCAGAGCCAGCGCCGTCGGCGGGTCTGTCGGTGAGTCCAGTTCATCTCGACCGGCTCGGGGTCGATGTTCATCAGCAGCGCCGAGCGTTCGGGATCGTGGGCGCGCATGCGCTCACCGCCCTGGTAGTCGTCGACCTGCTCGGCATCGCTGCTGGCGAGGTGGAACTTGATGTGTTCTCCAGGGGGTGGAGGTTCCGGCTCGTCCATCAGTTCAAAGTCTGACGGTACGTCCGAGGCGGGCTCGGGGGCCGGTTCGACCCGAACACTGGCGGTCTGCTCTTCCTCTTCTTCGAGCAGGCTCATGGCCCAGGATTCGTCGGTGTCGTCAACAGACTCCGAGGCCCCCTCTTCCTCAGGACGAGGGGTTCGCTCGAACAGTGAGTGCGTGCTGTGCGAGCGGGATTGTTCGCCGACACCAAACGGATCGTCTTCGCTCTCGGGGCGGGACTGATCCATATCATCACTGATCAGAAAGTCATCGTCATCCAGCGCGCTCGACTCCTGGTCGATTCGCGACTGGTCAAAGCGCAGCCCGGTCTCCTTGGGCTTTTGCTCAGCGCGCGGACGCGCCTCTTTCGGCGTAGGGGACGGCGCCTTGGGGGCGGCGGGTTTGCGCTCCGCTTTGGTGGTGGTCGGTCTGTTCTGGGTGGGTTTTTGGGGGGAGCGGCGCACCAGGGCCGGCTCGGCCGCTGGCGCCTGGGCCCCCACCAGATGGTCCCGTGCCTTGAAGATATGCAGGCAGGCCCCACAGCGCACGGCCCCGCGCGCTGACTGTAGCTGCGCCGGGGTGATCCGGAACGACGTCCCGCATTGCGGGCAGCGGGTCACCATGTTAGTCGGGGCCATGATTGTTCAGTGTTCTCCTCACCCGAAACGGGGTCGTTACGGGCGTATTTTGGTGCCGGTCAGTCTCACCCAGCCGTCTTGTTCGGCCACCGGGTCAAAGTCAAACCAGGGGCGATAAGCCGCCATCACGGTTTCGGCTTGATTGGCCAGAATGCCAGAAAGGCAGATCTTGCCGTCAACCCGGGTCATGCGCTGCAGTTGTGGCGCAAGTTCAACCAGAGGGCCGGCAAGAATGTTGGCCAACATGATATCGGCCGTCACCTCGGGGCATCGTCCGGGC
The DNA here is from genome assembly GCF_002388575.1 of Marinimicrobium sp. UBA4509. NCBI lineage: Bacteria > Pseudomonadati > Pseudomonadota > Gammaproteobacteria > Cellvibrionales > Cellvibrionaceae > Marinimicrobium > Marinimicrobium sp. UBA4509. Next base: position 59,075 of record NZ_DGMV01000051.1, on the reverse strand, counting down.
AGATAGACCGGCATGGCATTTTCTGGCAGCGCGTTGCGTGCCGCATTGTCCCGCGTGGCGGTAAGCGCCTGGGGATCAATATCCACTCCCGTCACCCGGTCGGCACCGAGCAGCAGCGCCGCAATTCCCAGAATGCCCGAGCCACAACCGAAGTCCACAAGGTCCAGACCGTCGAGCTGCTGTTGGTCGAGCCACTGCAGGCACAAAAACGTGGTGGGATGGGTGCCGGTGCCGAACGCGAGGCCCGGGTCGAGCATCAGGTTGACCTTGTCGGGCTCCGGGGGTTCCTGCCAGCTGGGGCAGATCCACAGGCGTTCGCCACAGCGAATGGCCTGGTAGTGGCTCATCCACTCCCGCTCCCAGTCCTTATCTTCGAGCTGTTCCCAGCGGTGCTCGGGCAGCGGCCGGTTCCAGGCGGAAGCCAGCCGCTCGCTGACCGCACGCGTGTCGATGTCGGCATCGTACAGGCCGGTCAGGCGCACCTGGTCCCACAGCGGGGTTTCCCCCAGTGCGGGCTCCAGAATGGGCTGATCGGCGTTGTCTTCCAGCGTAACCGACACAGCGCCGCTGGCCAGAAGAAGATCTTCCAGCGCCTCGGCGCTATTCCGGTCCGTGGTCAGTTTCAGTTGCAACCAGGGCATAGGGCGTCAGCTGGAAAGCTTTTTCTCCAGGTAATGGATGTTGACGCCACCTTTGCGGAACTCGTCGTCCCGGACCAGCCACTGTTGCAGCGAAATATTGGTACGGATGCCGTCGATGATGGTCTCATCCAGGGCGTGACGCATTCGGTTCAATGCCTCTTCCCGGGTCTCGCCGTAGGTGATGATCTTGGCGATCATCGAGTCGTAGTTCGGCGGTACCGTGTAGCCACTGTACAGGTGCGAGTCCACCCGCACACCCAGACCGCCCGGCGGATGGAAATTCTTGACCTTGCCCGGGCAGGGCATGAAGGTTTTGGGATCTTCGGCATTGATGCGGCACTCGAAGGAGTGACCGCGAATCACCACGTCTTCCTGCTTGATGGACAGCTTCTCGCCCGCACAGACGCGAATCTGCTCTTTGATGATGTCGATACCGGTCACCATTTCCGAGACCGGGTGCTCCACCTGAATGCGGGTGTTCATCTCGATGAAGTAGAAGTTGCCGTCTTCGTACAGGAACTCGAAGGTACCGGCACCTTTGTAGCCCATCTTGATGCAGGCGTTGACACAGGCCTGTGCGGTTGACTGGCGAACGTCTTCCGGGATACCGGGGGCCGGCGCCTCTTCGATCACCTTCTGGTGGCGGCGCTGCAGCGAGCAGTCGCGGTCGCCCAGGTGAATGGCATTGCCCTGGCCGTCGGACAGCACCTGGATTTCCACATGACGCGGGTTCTGCAGGAACTTTTCCATATACACCGTATCGTCGCCGAAGGCGGACTTGGCTTCGTTCTGGGTGATGTGGATGGAGTTCATCAGCGAGGCTTCGGTGTGTACCACGCGCATCCCGCGACCACCGCCGCCGGCGGCAGCCTTGATGATGACCGGGTAGCCAATCTGCTTGCCCATGGCCAGGCATTTCTCGCGATCGTTGGCGGGCAGTGGGCCATCGGAGCCGGGTACGGTCGGCACGCCGGCCTTTTTCATGGCGGCAATGGCGGCGACCTTGTCACCCATCATGCGAATGGTATCCGGATCCGGGCCGATGAATACGAAACCGCTTTTCTGCACCTGCTCGGCGAAATCGGCGTTTTCGGCCAGAAAGCCGTAGCCGGGGTGTACCGCTACCGAGTCGGTCACTTCCATCGCACTGATGATGGCCGGGATGTTCAGGTAGCTCTGGGGCGACGGGTTGGGCCCGATGCATACCGACTCGTCCGCCAGGCGAACGTGCTTCAGGTCGCGGTCGATGACAGAGTGAACCGCGACGGTTTTAATGCCCATCTCTTTACAGGCGCGCAGAATGCGCAGGGCAATCTCGCCGCGGTTGGCGATCAAAACTTTATCAAACATAAACCAAATCCTCGGTGCTGGATTTATACAATCGTGACCAGGGGTTGGTCGAATTCAACCGGCTCGCCGTCGTCGACCAGAATGGCTTCGACCACGCCGGCTTTGTCCGCTTCGATTTGGTTCATCATCTTCATGGCCTCAACGATGCAGATCACATCGCCGACCTTAACGTGCTGGCCCACTTCCACAAACGCCGGGGAGCCGGGGCTCGGGGAGCGGTAGAAGGTGCCTACCATGGGTGATTTCACCACGTGGCCGTTGTGCTGCGCGGCGGGGGCTGCCTCGCTGCTGTCGGCGGCCGGAGCCGGTGCGGCGGGGGCGGCGGCCGGTGCTTGCGCGGGCGCCTGGGCCGGTGCGGCGGTGAAGTATTGAGCGTTCGGGTTATTGCGGCTGATGCGGACGGATTCCTCGCCCTCTTTGATTTCCAGCTCGCCGATGTCGGATTCTTCCAGCAGCTCAATCAGTTTTTTAATTTTGCGAATATCCATTGGGGCCTCTCTTTAAAGCAACGGATGAATGATGAATTGATCCCGGCGCACCGGGTTCGATGTCAGGGTGTAGATACTTCTATTCGGATGTCGATGCCTTGCCTGTCTGCGCGGCGCGCTCCAGGTGGCGCAGTGCCGCGGTCAGGGCCAGCTCATAGCTCTGGGCGCCGAAACCACAGATGACGCCCTGGGCGACATCGGAAAAATACGAGTGTTGGCGGAACGGCTCGCGGGCGTGCACATTGGACAGGTGCACTTCGATAAAAGGAATGGCAACGCCCAGCAGTGCATCGCGCAGGGCGACGCTGGTGTGGGTGAACGCAGCAGGGTTGATGACAATAAAGTCCACCCCTTCCTGGCGCGCATCGTGAATGCGTTCAACGAGTTCGTATTCCGCATTGCTCTGCAGGGTCAACACATGGTGGCCAGCGGCGTGGCCCTGTTCGGTCAAGGTCCGGTTTATGGTGTCCAGGGTCTGGGCACCATAAATGCCGGGCTCGCGTTGTCCCAGCAGATTCAGGTTGGGGCCATGTAGAACCAGAATGGTTGCCATGAAAAATCCTGTGTGACCGTGGTTTTCTTGACCGGGTGTTGTGTTAACGCGCGAAAATCGGCGTTTGCACGTTATGGGGGCGAGTTTGCCGCAAAAAAGCAACAGTGTCCACGGTCTATTCGGGTTTTTGCTAAATTGTCCTCAAATGGCGACAAGATGCCAGACGTTCGGTCTGTTGTGGCGCATAAAGCCGTGTTTGAGTGGGTTGGCAAAACCCGTTAACAGTCATTTTGAGCGACAAACCCGGCGCAATACAGGCAAGATAACAGAGGATGGCAAAAAGTCGGCAATATTGCTGCTAACGTCGTCAATTTTGGCTCAATTGTGTTTCCGTGCCATCCCCGAGTCGCTCTAGCAGGGCTTTTTTGCGAAGAATTTGCGGTAACACGATGCCTGGGCCCTGATGGTCGGCGGGAAACCAGAGGTAGAGCGGCACCCCGCTGCGGTTGTACGCCTCCAGCAGCTGGGTGATGGCTGGGTCGCGGTGGGTCCAGTCTCCTTTGAGGGTCGCTACGCCGTGGGCGTCGAAAGCGCGTTCAACGTCGTCAGTACTCAGGGTCACGCGCTCGTTGGCCAGGCAGGTCAGGCACCAGTCGGCGGTCAGATTGATAAATACCGGAGTTCCTTCGCGGCGCAGGGTGTCCAGGCGGGCGGCGGAGTAGGGCTCCCAGCGGGAGTCCTCGACTGGGGCGTTCAGCGTTTGCCAGGGCAGAGCCAGGGCGGCGACCCAGGCGAGTAATACCAGCGCCTTCTGGCTGAATCGGGCCGGAGTCGAACGGGGCTGCCGGGTCAGTAACCATCCCGCGAAGGCAATCGCGACGGCCCCCACGCCAACCGCTGCCACGGCATTGGGCCCGGCCTGGCGCCCGAGCACCCAAATCAGCCAGATGGCGGTCAGGTATAAAGGAAAGGCCAGAAACTGCTTCAGGCTGTCCATCCAGGGGCCGGGTTTTGGCAGATGGTTCACCAGCGATGGCAGGTAGCACAGCGCTAGCAGTGGCAACGCCATCCCCAGACCCAGCGCCACAAACACGCTCAGGCTCACCAGCGTGGGCTGGGTCAGGGCAAAGCCAAGCGCCGCACCCATAAAGGGGGCGGTGCAAGGACTGGCGACAATAGCAGCGAGCACGCCGGTAAAGAAGGAGCCGCTCAGGCCGCCACTCTGGGTCAGCTTCTGTCCTACCCCCATCCAGCGCGTGCCAATGGTCAGCAGGCCGGACAGGCTCAGCCCGAGAATAAAAAACAAGTACACCAGTGCGGCAATGAGCAGGGGAGACTGTAACTGGAAGCCCCAGCCAATCGCCTCTCCACCGGCGCGTGCGGCCAACAGTACGCCGGCAAAGGCGACAAAGCTGACCACAATGCCCGCGGTGTAAGCCCAGCCGTGGAGCGGCAACCGCTGGCGGTCGGCTCGAGCCAGGCTCATGACCTTGATCGACAGCACGGGGAAGACACAGGGCATCAGGTTCAGAATGATGCCACCGAGCAGTGCCAACACCAGAATATAAGGGAGCCAAGTGGTCGTGGCCTCGGAGGTGGCGCCGCCGTCGTCGGTATTTGCGGGTGTGTTTGCGGGAGGCGCAGAGGCGATGCTGGCGCTCTGGTTGGCGGGGTCCACCTTGACGTAATCAACATGGGGCGGATAGCACAGCCCCGCGTCCGCGCACCCCTGAGACTCTACTCGCAGGGTGAAGGGCTGGGCGTTGTCGGCCACGGCAAGGCGGACAGTGGCGCTGCCGTAATAGACCGCCATGTCCTTTTCAAAGTACTCGTCGTACTTGTCGACCGTGTTGTCGCTGAATCGGGGGGCAAACGCCTCCGGCTCGGGATCGGCGCTCAACCGGAACCGCTCTTGATACAGGTAGTAGTCCGGGGCCACTTCCCAGTGAAGTACCAGCTCGCCATCGTACAGCCGGGTTTCCAGTTGAAATGCCTCGGTGACCGGCAGAAAGTCATCACCGCCCCCCAGTAGGCTCGAATTCTGGGATTGGCCGCTTAGTAGGTCCTGAGCGGCGGCGCCTTGGCTGAAAACGCAGAGTAGGGTGCTCCAGAGTAGCAGACGCCAGAATGACAGGAAATTGTGTCGGGATGGCGATAATTGCAGGGTCAACATAGGTCGTTCTATTCCGTGTTGGGTGACGTTTTCTGCGGCGAGAGGGTATCATGGCCGCTAAATGCCAAAGCAGTCTCATTTCTCGGACTGCGGCAAACCACAATAATTCGGATCAATCCGGGGCGCTAGTGTACCGGACTTGGACCGCAAAAACTGCCAACTGGCTCTCCTGGAGTCGCTGTGAGTAAGGTTATCGTCATGCATGAGTTGGGTCATCCCGCAACCGATCGGACGAGATCCCGAGGGTGGATGCTGGGCGGTATGCTGGGGCTTGCCCTGTTGGTCGGGTGCAGCAGCCCCGCGCCGACACCCTCTTCGACACAGGCATCGCCGCCGGCGGTTGATACCATGCCCGAGCCCGAGCCGGCGCTGACGCGAGAGCAGCGGCTTGAGCGCTGGCTGGAGGAGGGCGATCGGGCCCTGTCTGCCGATCGATTGCTGTCACCGTTGGGCGACAATGCCCATGATCGCTATCGGGCGGTGCTGATTTATGACCCCGATAACACCCGCGCCATTTCCGGGCTCCAGGCCATTGCCTTGCGCTATCTCGATCTGGCCCGCTCCGCCGCCGCGCGTAGCGCGCTCTCTCAGGCCCAGGGCTATCTGGACCTGGCAGCGTCCGTGGATCCGGGGAATCCGCTGGTGGCCGAGTTCAGCGAGAAGGTCAGCGACCAGCGGGCGCGTTTGCAAAGTGCCTCCCCCCTGACTCAGGATGGGCAAGTGGTACAGCTCAATGGAGAGCTGCTTCGTCAGCGGGCAGACGAGCTGGTGGTTGATCTGCAACAGCTGGCCCGGCGCGTAAAAGACACCGGTGAGTTTCTGCTGATCGTGGCGCGCACGGACGCCGAGGGCCGGTGGATTTATCAGCAAATGCGTGATGGCACACCCAATTATTTGTTGCGCGGAGATATTCACCTG
>NZ_DGMV01000051.1:44976-52960 GCF_002388575.1 Marinimicrobium sp. UBA4509 | reverse complement strand
ATATTCACCTGGGGTCGCCCCCGCGAATCGAACTACAGCCGCCGTTGTAACCGGGTTGTGCGGCGGCACAATCAATGCTCTGGAGAAACCTGTCATGTTGCGAGCCATACTTTTTATACTGGCGTTGGGGGTAGCGCCGGTCTGGGCGGAGGCGCCCACCGTCACCGTTACCGACGCAACCGTGCGTGTGCCCTTGCCGGGTAAAGATCTCACCTCGGCCTACTTTCTACTGCATAACATGGGTGAGGAGGCGCGGTCGTTGGTGGCGGTGTCCGCCGAGTTCGCCGAGCGGGCGGAGCTGCACGAGCACCGCACGGAGGATGGCATGATGCGCATGCGTCAGGTGGATGCGGTGGAGATTCCCCCCGGCGAGAAGGTGCGCTTTGCCTCGGGGGGCTACCACGTAATGCTCTTTGGGCTTGAGCGACGCCCCCGCACCGGAGATCCGCTACAATTGATATTGACGTTTGATGATGGCAGTGAGCAGACCGTGAAGGCCTATGCGGTCAGCGTGTTTGACCGGCCCCATCACGACCACTAACGCATTTCACCGATCAGGAAGTCGCTATGCCCATGTCCAAAGCCAAGCAGTTCTGGGTTCACCTGCAGCGCAAGCTTCGGGACACCTTTGCCGATACCCGTGACGATGTCTCCCGATTGGGAATGCGGGTGAAAATCGGTATAGCCGTATTGGGTCTCTACTTGTTGTTGGCGCTGGTAGTGGGCATTTACTGGAGCATGACCCCCGGTTTCTTCACCGTGGAAGACTATGTGACGACGCAGGTGGAGGAGCGCGGCGGGACCCGTGAGCGCGGCGCTGTTATGACCTCGGCGCTGATTGGCGTGGCGGAAACCCTGCTGGAAAAACCCGGCGGCTACCTGACCAATGACATCACGCCGCCCGGCCTCTGGCTGGATAACATGCCAAGCTGGGAGTACGGCGTGGTCATTCAGGTGCGCGACGCCAGCAAAGCCATGCGTGAAGCGTTCAGCCGCTCCCAGTCTCAATCCCGCGAGGATCAGGACCTGGCCCTGGCCGAGTCCCGCTTCAACTTCAATACTGACAGTTGGATCATGCCGGCCACCGAGGGACAGTATCGCGAAGGCATTCAGTACACCCGTCGCTACCTTGATCGATTGACCGGCATCAGTGAACAGAATGCCGAGTTCTACACCCGCGCCGATAATCTTCGCTATTGGTTGAGCACTGTGGAAACCCGCCTGGGCAGCCTGTCGCAGCGCCTCAGCGCCAGCGTCGGTCAGCGTCGACTGAATACGGACTTGCCGGTAAGCATGGGTGAACCTCGGGAAGTGGCCCCGGGAGAGGTGATCGTCAAGACGCCCTGGACCGAGCTGGATAATGTCTATTACGAAGCCCGAGGCTCGGCCTGGGCCCTGATCCATCTACTGAAGGCGGCGGAAATCGAATTCGCCGACGTGCTCGATGACAAAAATGCCCGGGTCAGCCTGGGGCAGATCATTCGTGAGCTGGAAGCCACCCAGCGCTCGCTGATGAGCCCGATGATCCTTAACGGCAGCGGTTTCGGTCCGCTGGCCAACCACTCTCTGGTAATGGCCTCCTATATCTCCCGCGCCAATGCGGCGTTGATTGATTTGCGGAGTTTGTTGGATCGGGGGTGATTCTATCCGATCAAGAATTGGCGTCATTTTTGATTCAGCGCAAAGGTAGTCTTAATACAGGAGATAAATCCCGTTTACTGGGTTGCGAAAACACCACCGTCGACAACACTTAATAGATCTCGAATCGGGTTGTAAGGATTCAGACTTCGTTCGATGTCGGTTAGAGGTGGTCACCATGAAATACTCAATACTCTTTGCGTTCGTGTTTTTTCTGACGGCGTGCAGTCAGGGACCGGAATCGCCCCGGGGGTTCAGTCTGCCCGAAGGGGATCTTGAGCGGGGCGAGCAGGTGTTTGTCCAGTATGATTGTCTGTCCTGCCATCGGCTGCAGGGCTATGATGCAGTGGTGACGGAACGCGAACTGGACACGCCGATCATTCTCGGTGGCACCGTCACCAAGGTCAAAACCTACGCCGAACTTCTGACTTCCGTCATCAATCCCTCCCATCGGCTGGCCAGCGGCTATCAGGATGAGCAGATCACAGATGACGCCGGGCAGTCATTGATGCGCAACTACAACGATGTCATGACCGTCAGTGAGCTGATTGATCTGGTGGCGTTTCTGGAGTCGTATTACGAGCTCAACCCCTACGCGCAGAGTCACTACCACATGTACTACCCCTGACAGGGGCGTCCCGGCTTGTCATATGCCAGATGGGGCGCTAGCATTGACGGTCCTTTCGCAATGCAAGAGCCCACAATGGAAGAGACCCTGGAACGACTGAGGGCGGCGCACCAGCCGGTGCCGGTACCCCTGGAGCTGCCCAGTCACGAAGACCTGGTGGATGTGGAGGAGGAGGTGCTTCTGCCTATCCCGCGGGAGATGCGCCGTTTCCTGCTTCTGGCCAGCGACGTGGTGACCGGTTCGTTGGAGCCTGTGACCGCTGCTGACCCTCATGCCCATACCTACCTGCCGGAGGTGGCGGCGGTGGCCTGGTCGATGGGCCTGCCCCGTTACCTGTTGCCGCTGTGTGAGACCAATGGCAACTATTACTGCGTTGAGCCCGAGGGTGAAGTCCTGTTCTGGCGCGATGGCGATCTGAGCGATGAGAGCTGGGATGATGTCTGGCGCTGGATTGATGAGGTCTGGCTCGAGAGCTGAAAGCAGGGCATTAAAAAAGGGAGCAGGTGCTCCCTTTTTTAATGCCGGGTTTAATACCGGTGTGGGCGGGTCAGTGGGCGCTGGGGCCGCTTGAGCCCTGAGGGAAGCGGATGCTTTCCACCAGATCCTGGACATGCGGCGGCGCATCCGGGGTAAAGTGGCGTACGGTCAGAGCCACGGCCAGATTCAGCAGCATGCCGACAAACCCGATGCCCTCCGGTGAGATACCCAGCAGCCAGTATTCGGCGGTATTGGGCAGCAAGGGTTCGAAGAATACCCCCTTGAATACCAGGATATAGCTGGCGGTGAACACCAGCCCGGTGAGCATGCCCGCGACGGCGCCCCACTGGTTCATGGGTTTGAAGAAAATCCCCATGATGATCGCCGGGAAGAAGCTCGCCGCCGCCAGGCCAAAGGCGAAGGCGACCACCTCGGCGACAAAGCCCGGCGGATTGATGCCCAGGTAGCCCGCCACCCCGATTGCCCCGGCGGCGGCCAGGCGCGCCGCCATCAGCTCCTGCTTCTCGGTGATCCGGGGCATGAGGTTGCGTTTGAGCAAATCGTGGGAGATTGAGGTGGAAATCACCAGTAACAGCCCGGCGGCGGTCGACAGCGCGGCGGCCAGGCCACCGGCGGCCACCAGGGCGATCACCCAGTTGGGCAGCTCGGCGATTTCCGGGTTGGCCAGTACCAGAATATCCGGGTCGATGGTCATTTCATTGCGGCTGTCATTGCTGTAAAACAGCCGCCCATCGCCGTTTTCATCCTGCCACTGGATCAGCCCCGTGGTTTCCCAGGTGTCCACCCAGGAGGGCATGTTTTCCCGGGCTACCCCCTGGCCCTCGGGGCCATTGATGGTCTCGATCATGTTGGTGCGTGCAAAGGCGCCCACGGCCGGGGCGGTGGTGTAGAGCACGGCGATAAACAGCAGGGCCCAGCCGGCGCTCTTGCGGGCGTCGCGCACTTTGGGGACGGTGAAAAAGCGCACGATGACGTGGGGCAGGCCCGCCGTGCCCACCATCAGCGCGGCGGTAATGCAGAACATGTCGATGGTGGACTTTTTCCCCTCGGTGAAGGCGGTAAAGCCGAGCTCCCGGGATAACCCGTCGAGCTTGTCGAGCAGGTGGGTGCCCGAGCCGTCGGCCAGGGTATCGCCAAAGCCCAGCTGTGGAATCGGGTTGCCGGTGATCATCAGGCTGATGTAAATCGCCGGTACCGTGTAGGCAAAAATCATCACGCAGTACTGGGCCACCTGGGTGTAGGTAATGCCCTTCATACCGCCGAGCACCGCGTAAAAGAACACCACGCCCATACCGATCAGCACGCCGGTGGTCACATCCACTTCCAGAAAGCGGGAGAACACCACCCCGACCCCGCGCATCTGTCCGGCCACATAGGTGAACGACACAAAAATGGCGCACACCACGGCAACGGTGCGGGCCATCTGGGAGTAGTAGCGATCGCCAATGAAATCCGGCACGGTGAACTTGCCAAATTTGCGCAGGTAGGGGGCCAGGCATAAGGCGAGCAGCACATAACCGCCGGTCCAGCCCATGAGGTAGACGCTACCGTCATAACCGAGAAAGGCGATCAGGCCGGCCATGGAAATGAAGGATGCGGCGGACATCCAGTCGGCGGCCGTGGCCATGCCATTAGCCACGGGATGGACGCCACCGCCAGCAATGTAGAAGTCCCCAGTGCTGCCGGCCCGGGACCAGACCGCGATGCCAATATAGAGCGCGAAGGTGGCGCCAACCACCAGGTAGATGAGCGTTTGGGCTTCCATGAACTACTCCTCGTCTTCCCGGACACCAAAGCGGCGGTCCAGCTGATTCATCTTGTACACGTAGACAAAAATCAGGACCAGAAAGGTGTAGATGGAACCCTGCTGGGCAAACCAGAAGCCCAGTTTGAAGCCACCCATGCGAAATTGATTGAGCCAGTCCACCAGCAGGATGCCCGCACCAAACGAGACAATGAACCAGATGCTGAGCAGCACCGCCAGCAACTTGATATTCGCCCGCCAATACTCTCTGGCGGCTTCCTTGGACGCAAAAGCCATAGTAGAACTCCGGTTATTATGCTTATCGGTAAGTCTTCAAGTGAAAAGGAAAATAAGGGGTCTGTCAATTCCCGATATCGGTAACCTCAAAGCGCAGCACGCCAATCATCTGGCGCGCTTCAGTCACCACCTGGACTTGCCAATGGCCCACCGCCTGTTTCGGGAAGTGCTGCTTGTGGGTCCAGGCCCGGTATCCCTCTTTGCGCCCGCCCTGAATATCCAGGGCAATGGTGTCGACGATTTCGCCGTTCAGGCGCCAGACATGGTAAATCCGCTCGTTCAGCCCGCGCGGCGCGCGGATCGCCGTGTAGGCATAGAGCCCTTCCTGGTGTAGCTTGGTTTCGCTCAGTTGCGTCAGGCGGTTTCCCGGTGCTTTGTCCTGAATATCGATATCGGTGCTCACCGCCACCTGAGTCAGCCAGAGGGTGGCCGGGGGCACCCAGAGGCGTCCGTACCAGCCCGCGAGGCCGAGGGCGGCAACCACCCCGATCAGGGCCAGGCTGCGCCACCAGCGCCGGGGCGGCAGCGCACTGATGACACTGGGAATGGCCAGCAGCACGGCGATGCCGAGCGCCAGAGGGTAGCTCTGGGCGGTACTCAGATGCAGGATGATCGGCAGTGCGGTGAGCATGACCGCGAACAAGGCCAGGGCGTGAAAGCCGAGAAACAGCCAGCGTCGCTTGGCCAGATGGTTGTAATAGAGCGGGTCAATGACCGAGACCAGCGCTGCGGCGCACAGCAGCCCCATAAACAGCGTCTGCCCGCTGTTCCAGGTGACCGTGAAAAAGAAAAACGGCAGGACGAAAAACAGACTCTCCTGGTGCACCATCTGGGTGATGAAGTGCAGAGCGGGGCGTGGGACTTTCAGCTTCAGCAGGCGCAGCGCGTTGCGCCGCAGGGTGTTCTCGAACATCAGCCAGAGCCAGCTGGCCATCATCAACACCGCGACCACCTGGGCGAGTGCGGGTTTGCGCTCGACCAGAACGAAGCTGCCAAGGCCGAACAGAAAACCCGCCAGCGCCAGCACTTTGGGGTAGCGCTTGAAGGTGGCAATCAGCCTGTTCAGCGCCCGGCGAGACCAGGCAGGGCGTTCAATGGTCTGTGCGGGTGTTTCGCCGGGTTGTTCCATAAGTATCCGATGGGACCGCTAACGTCTGGGTGAGACGGAGATCAGTGCGGCTGGAATCGTGTCAGCAGTTGGGTGTATTCCGGATCGGGGACACCCCCCAGGGTCAACCATTCCAGCAGCAGTGATTCCGCTGTGTCAGACCGTTGACCCAGGCCCTGCTGTAATTGTTCCATCTGATAGGCCATTCGGCGCGCCTTGTCGGACTCGGGGGATTCCTGACCGGTCGCGATTTCCTTGCGGATACACAGCAGACGCAGGGCCTCCAGGTTCTCCGTCTGGACCGCGGATGTCAGGCTGGCCGCCCGTTCCAGGCGTTGATTCAAAATGGCCTGGCTGTCGCCGGGCCAGTACTCCACGGCCTCCAGCGCGATGCTCGCCTCTTCCTGGGCTGCGGTGGTATCGCCGCCTTCAAGGCTGGCCAATTCAAGCGCGCGCACCGCTTCGGCGGCGTTGAACAGCTGCTGGCGCTGGCGTTCTTTAGCCTGGCGGCGAGCGTTTTTGTGCTGCTCATCCAGGGCTTTGAGCGTCTGGTAGAAGGCGTCATTGAGGGGCTGCGCCTGCTGGCGGGGAAGCTCTTTCAGAGCCTGGAACTGGCTCTTGAGTTCATCGATCCGCGCCCGCTGTGCCCCGGGGGTATCCAGTGGTTGCTGTTGCAGCGTCTTGAGTGCCTTGATCAGGGACTCCGCTTCCTCGGCCTGGGCCTGGCGCGCCTGATCGGCCGCCTCAAACTGGGCTTGGCGGCGGGCGAAAATGGCGTCGCAGTGTTCGCGGAACTGCTTCCACAGGGCCTGATCTTCTCGGGGGCGGCACTGGCCGACCTGTTTCCACTGGACCTGAAGGTCTTTGGCGCCTTCAATGGCCTGATGCAGATCGCTCTGCTCGCGCAATTGCTCGGCCCGTTGTACCAGTAATTCTTTTTCAGCCCGGTGCGCATCGTAGGCTTCCCCCAGCTTGGCGTGCAGTTGATCCATCAGAGGCTCAAACCGCTCTTCCTGGGCTTTGACCGCCTGGCGCGGCACCGGCCAGGCATCGCGCCACTCGCGCCGTGCCTGCTTGAGGGTGTGCTCGACGTCTTTCCACACTGGGCTGTCCCAGTGATAGCCGTTCAGGTAGAGCTGCACCTGCTCGATCAATTCCTCCCGCTTGGCCTGGTTGGCTTCGCGCTCTCTGGCCTGGGCTTCGAAGAACTCCTTGCAGGGCTCGAAGGCGCGATGCGAGGCCTCCTGAAACTGGTGCCACAGGTCCTCGTCGTGATGGGGCACGCCCTTGCTGACTTCCCGCCAGTCATCCTGGAGGTGATGAATCTTGCGGGCCAGCTCTTCCGGGTTCATGGTGCTGTGTTCCAGGGCCTGCATGGAACGAATGAGTGCTTCTTTCTTGGGGGTGACCGCAAATTCATGCCAGTCGCTCAGGCGTTCAATCGCCTGATCCAGCTCTTCCAGCTTGCTCGCCAGGTGGGCCGGAATGTGCTCCAGGGTTTCCCGCTTCTCCTGGCTGGCGCGATGTAAACCCCGCGCCCGCCGTACCTGGCCGCGCTGCGCGGCACTCAGCCCCTGGCGCACCAGGCCTTCGACCTCACGAATGTGCTTGCGCTGGGATTGCTCTTTGGCCTTTTCCTGTTGCTCCAGCGCATTCAGGGCGTTTATCGCGTCCTGAACGGGGGCGGGGCGATCGTTCTCCGGCCACTGGCGGGCGGTTTTCACCAGTTGTTTGAGGACCTTGCGGGCCTGCGCGCTCTGCTCCGGCTGATTCAGTTGGGGTGTCCACTGCTCCAGAGGGCCGTGCTCGCGCAGAAGCGCCAACAGCTCGTTCAACTGGTGAATCTGGCGCTCCAACGATTCGCGCTCGCGCTTGGGTAAGGCATCGGTTTCCAGGGCTTTCAGCGATTCGCCGGCGCTATTGAGCTGTTCGGGCCACTGGTCACCGAGCAGTGTCTCCCCGTCAGCGCTGTACAGTTCGCTACCGAACTGCTTGAGTTGGGTGTGAAGCTCGGTCAGTCGGTTTTGCGCCTCGCTCTGGCGGGCCTGCTCGGCTTCTTCCCGAGCCGCCA
>NZ_DGMV01000051.1:43021-44861 GCF_002388575.1 Marinimicrobium sp. UBA4509 | reverse complement strand
CCTTCTTCCCGAGCCGCCAGTTGTGCCTCCAGCTCGGCCCGTTCGGTCTGTTTGTCGCGATACTGATCCAGTGCCTGCTGGTAGCGTTGGGCGAGTTCCTGCGGTGGGGTAATGGGCAGGGCGGTCCAGTCCTGGTGCAGCTTGTCGAGCTTGGCGTCGAACAGCGGGTCCTGTTCGCTGCGCAGCAGTTGCTCGAGTTTCTCACAGATCACCAGCGCGTGGGCTTCGGCCTCGGCACGCCGGGCGTCCTCCGCCTTGAAGGCCTCCAGACGCTGTTTGGCGAGCTTGTATACGGTTTTGTCCCGACCCTGGGCGGCTTTGTGCAGTTTTTCCAGCTCCGGGCGGGTGGTGATTTTCTCGGCCGCCGCCCGACGGATCTGGATGCTGGCCCCGTTCACCGCCAGCTCCAGCAGCAGTTCGGGCTCGTTGATCTGTTCGAGTACTGCCTGGCCGGCCCGGGACGAGTAGCTGCTCAGGGCCAGTAACTGGGCTTCATCGGACACCGCTTTGGACAGTTCTTCCAGACTCAGGTGCTCTTCTTCCAGTAATTGGCCGATGCGCTTGCGCGCGGCCTGCTGAAGGCGGCCATTGCCATCACCGAGCGAGAGGTTGAGCAGGGTCTGGTTGTAGCTCAGGTGGTTCAGGGCCGCCTCGCGCAGCGCTTCCTGGGTGTCGCTCTGTACCAGCGCCAGCAACTCCGACTCGGGGCGGTCTTCCAGCGCCTTGATCTGCTCGTCCAGAGAAGGTTGCTTGTTACGGGAACCAAATAGTCGCTTCAGTGGTGACATAAGAGTACAGGCTCGTCTGGGAAGTTCTTGGTTATTGTACGCCGTCGGGCGTGTCGTCAGTCCTGAATCAACCCGTACTGGCTGCGCAGGGTGTCGATAATCTCCGCCCGCGGGTTATCCGACAGCGCCAGCGGGCGGCCAATGATTTTCTCCGCAATACCCACATAGGTATCGGACACGCGCATCATCACCTCCCGGGGCAGTTCGGTCTGTTCGGCCAGCGCGGTGCGTTCGTCCATACGGCTTTTATCCAGCAGCACATCCGGGTCATCAAAGTAGTGTAGCAACTCCTGCCGGAAGGCTTCTTTGGACTGCTCGACAACTTTGCCCTCCCGGTATTGGGCGCCGTCCCAGATACGGGATGAGTCCGGCGTACCGACTTCGTCCATATAGATCAGCTTTTCCTGACCCTCGGCATTGCGGACATAGCCAAACTCGAACTTGGTGTCGACGAAAATCTGGTCGATCTTGGCCAGATCGTCGCTGATTACCCCAAAGCCCTCTTTGAGCAAGCGCTCGTAGGCGTCGATATCGCTGGGTGAGCGGAAGTTGAAGGCCTGATAGTGCCGCTCCAGATCGGCGCGGCTGATGTTGACGTCATCCGCCTCCGGCACACCATCCAGACCCTTGAGAATGCCTTTGGTGGAGGGGGTGATCAGCAGCTCGGGCAGTTTCTGGTCCCGCTCCAGCCCGTCGGGCAGAGTGATACCGCAGAAGGTGCGCTCACCCTTGGCGTAGGCGCGCCACATGGAGCCGGTGATGTACTGGCGGCAGATGGCCTCGATCATCACCGGTTGGGCTTTCTGCACAATCCACACCAGAGGGTGGGGAATATCCAGAATGTGGCTGTCGGCCAGCCCCTCTTCGCGAAAGCGCTGGAACCAGTGATTGGAAATGGCGTTCAGCGCCGCGCCCTTGCCGGGTACGCCGTTCATGCCGCCTTCGCCTTTCCAGAGGCATTCGAAGGCAGAAATCCGGTCGCTGATGACCATGATCGCCAGGGGGGTGTCCGGGGCGACGGGGTAGCCTTTTTCCCGGATCAGGCGCTCGCT
>NZ_DGMV01000051.1:42636-42875 GCF_002388575.1 Marinimicrobium sp. UBA4509 | reverse complement strand
CGAGCGGACCTTGCCGCTGTGCACGGGCCGGTCGGTCCGGATGGGAAGGTCGTTATTTACTGCCAGTACTGAGTCCGCAAGCCGCATAGTCGAAGATCCGAAAGTCCGCCGCACACGTCAGGCTGCGTGCGCTGAAATAGTCCAGGGCGCCGGGCCGCGCCAAACGCTGGATGATAGCAGATTTACGGGGTATAGGCAGGTGGCCTTGGGGATGGTGGTGACGGCGGATGCGCCTTCGG
>NZ_DGMV01000051.1:41048-42356 GCF_002388575.1 Marinimicrobium sp. UBA4509 | reverse complement strand
CCGAAGGCGCATCCGCCGTAACCGTCACTCAACGTTTCGAATATTGGCCAAAAGATCCAACGCGTGAACCCGCGCTGCCGGGTCGTACATATCAATGGTGAACATAAACTCATCAAAGGGCAGCTCCCGGCACAGAGCTTCCAGACCTTCCCGCACGGTATCGGGGCCACCGACCACCGCCAGGCCGAGAAAGTCTTTTACGGCGGCCTCTTCCTCGGGCGACCACAGGGGTGTCATGTCTTCCACGGGAGGCTTCAACCACAGCGGCTGGCCGCGCAGCAGGGCCAGAATACGCTGATGGCTGGTTGTGGCCAGGTAACGCGCTTCGGCATCGGTGTCCGCCGCAATCAGTGGAATCCCCAGAATGGCGTAAGGTTTGTCCAATACTTCGGAAGGCTGAAAATTTTCCCGGTAGACATGCAGGGCTTCACGGACCAGGCGCGGTGCGAAGTGGCCGGCGAAGGCGTAGGGTAGGCCTTTCTGCGCGGCAAGCTGTGCGCTGAACAGACTGGAACCCAGCAGCCAGATGGGCACTTCGGTGCCGGCGCCGGGAATGGCTTTGAGTTTCTGGCCGGGTTTCAGGGGCGCGAGCAGTTGCTGTAGTAACCCGACGTCCTGTGGGAAGTCGTCGGCGGAACGCATATCCCGGCGCAGCGCTCGCATGGTGATGGCGTCGGTGCCGGGCGCGCGGCCCAGACCCAGTTCAATGCGCCCCGGGTAGAGGCTGGCGAGGGTGCCAAATTGTTCGGCGATTACCAGCGGCGGGTGGTTGGGCAGCATGATGCCGCCGGAGCCGACCTTGATGCGTTCAGTGCCCCCGGCGATGTGGCCGATCAACACGGAGGTCGCGGAGCTGGCGATGCCTTCCATGTTGTGGTGTTCGGCCAGCCAGAAGCGTTCGAAGCCGAGTTGGTCCGCTTTTTGGGCGTAGCGAAGCGTGTCCCGCAGTGTTTCCGTGATGGAGCCGTCTTCTCTGACCGAAGCGAGTTCGAGTAGCGAGAATGTCTTTTCTTGGAGCAGCATACATCGGTCTCCAGTTTTGTCGTGATGTTCTGTGATGTGTAGAAAGGGAGCTTCGCGGTGAGGGGCTGCGGCTGGGTATACCCTTCCGAGACACGCCGTGAATACATCCTTGTAGGCTCATCACCCGCCATCCAGGCGGGTGACGGTCTCGGAAGGGTATACCCAGCCTCCGCGGTGCAAGCGTATCGTTTCGGGAAATAGCGCCCAAGCTAGTACTGGCACTGAGGCCCGAGGAGGGGAAAGCCTTTCAAGACCGTAGAGCGGGGGACCCGCGATCCGAGCCCC
>NZ_DGMV01000051.1:40707-40976 GCF_002388575.1 Marinimicrobium sp. UBA4509 | reverse complement strand
GTCTTGAAAGGCTTTCCCCTCCTTGGGCCGGGCGTTATGCACCTTCTACTTCACATCTGCGCCAACAACACCTGCACAGGATGAGGAATGGCCACATCGTCAATGCGTTTCACCTGAGAACGGCAGGAGTAACCGGTGGCAGTCAGTTTTCCCTCGTGTTCCGGATTTGCCAAGACCTCTGCCCATGATAGACCGTAAATTCTCTTCGACGTTTCAACGTTACTGGCCTCGTGCCCGTAAGTGCCCGCCATGCCGCAGCAACCCGTGTC
>NZ_DGMV01000051.1:37416-40582 GCF_002388575.1 Marinimicrobium sp. UBA4509 | reverse complement strand
CCCGTGTCGATTACCGTCAGTGTCTGCCCCAAGGCACCGAACACTGCCTGCCAATCCTTGATCGATCCGGCCGCGTTGGTTTTTTCCGTGCAGTGGGCCAACAGGGAATAATCCCCCGGCTGCAACAAATCCGCGCGCGTTTCGAGCTGCGCTTTCTGCTCTGCCAGCCACTCCTGCAACAGGGCCACCTCAGGCGCCTCTTTGCCCAACACCTTCTGGTACTCGCTGCGATAAGCGAGGGTCATGGACGGCTCCAGTCCCACCAGAGGAATACCACTGCGGGCGAGATCGTTCAGGTGCTCGGCGTTTTTCACCGCCGCCTTGGCGAAGGGGCCGAGGAAACCGTGGACGTGGAGTGGTTTGCCGTTGGGTTTGAAAGGAGCCACCAGCGGCGTGAAGCCCAGCTTGGTCAGCAGGTCGAGGCTGTCCAATACCAACTGGGTTTCAAAATAGCTGGTGAAGGCGTCCTGCACCAGAATTACCGCTTTATCCCGCTGCTCTTGAGTGAGCGCCGCAATATTCTGGGCGCTGGCGTAACGGATTTTGCGTGTCTGCAGTTCGTTGTCCAGGGAGACGCCGGTAAGCAGCGGGCTGTCCACCATGCCGGCCACTTTGGCCATGAGGGCCTGCATAAACCGGGGCTTCATCAGGCCGTTGTACAGCCAGGGCACTTTGGACAAGGTGGGCACCATAAATTCCAGCCCGCCGATAAAATAATCTTTCAATGGGCGCAGGTAGCGACCGTAATACAGCTCCAGAAACTTGCTGCGGAAGCTGGGTACGTCCACCTTGATGGGGCACTGACCGGTGCAGGACTTACAGGCCAGACAGCCCATCATGGACTCGTGGACTTCGTGGGAAAAGTCGTATTCGCCGCGCTTTTTGCCAATGGTGTTTTTGATGCGCGTCGGCAGGTTCAACAGGAACGACTGCTGGCGCGTCGCTTCGGATTCCTCGATCGCGTTCACGTCCCGCTCGCTCAACTGCTTGAGCCACTCGCGCACCAATGAGGCCCGACCTTTGGGGGTGTGGGTGCGCAGGCGCGTGCCTTTCCAGGAGGGGCACATGGCGTCGTTGGGGTTCCAGTTGTGGCACTGACCATTGCCGTTGCAGTGCATGCCCTCGCTGTAACCTTCCCAGACCTGCACCGGAATTTTCCGGTCCTGCTGACCGCGGGTGGTGACGCCGTCAATTTTGAGCAGTTCCAACTCCGGCGCGGGCGTGGCAATTTTGCCCGGATTCAACTGATTGCGCGGATCGAAGGCGGCTTTCAGTCGTTGCAACTGCGGGTAGAGTTCGCCGAAAAATTCCGGCGCGTATTCGGCGCGCACGCCCTTGCCGTGTTCGCCCCAGAGCAGGCCTTTGTATTTTTTGACCAGCTCAACCACTTGGTCGGTGATCGGGCGGATCAGGGCTTCCTGTTCCGGATCTTTCATGTCGATGGCGGGGCGCACGTGGAGTACTCCCGCGTCCACATGGCCGAACATGCCGTAGGTCATGCCTCGCTCATCCAGTACCTGACGGAACTCCATGATGAAGTCGGCCAGGTTTTCCGGCGGCACAGCGGTATCTTCCACGAAGGGAATGGGACGGGCTTCACCTTCGGCATTGCCCAACAGGCCCACGGATTTTTTGCGCATGGCCCAGATTTTTGCGACCGACGCCGAACCCCATGCGAGGCTGTAACCCAAGCGGCCTTTACTGACATCGGTGTCGGCATCCAGTTGATCGGTCAGCGCTTTGACCGCGGCTTCCAGTTCTTCCTCGCTGTCGGCGGTGTACTCCACCAGGTTGATGCCCTGAATCGGCTCGCCGCTCTCCGCTGGCGGAAAGAACTCGGACACGCTGTGCCAGACGATGTCGTTCATCGCCAGATTGAGCACCTTCGAGTCCACGGTTTCGATGGCGGTGGGTTCGGCTTTCATCAGCTCGGTGGCATCGCGCAGCGCCGCGTTAAAGTCCCGGTAGTTAACATTCACCAACGCGGAGACCTTGGGGATGGGCAGCAGGTTGAGCTTGGCCTCGGCGATAAAGCCCAGGGTGCCTTCGCTGCCGCACAGCACGCTGTTCAGATCAAAGCGACCTTCGGGTGTGCGCACATGGGCAAAATCGTAGCCGGTCAGGCAGCGATTGAGCTTGGGAAATTTGGCGTCGATCAGCTCGGCGTGGTCGGTGTGAATCTGATTGAGTGCCTTGTGTACCTCGCCCACGCGATCCTCGCGCTGGCTGACCTCGGTCAGCTCGGCGTCGTCCATGGGGCGGGAGGTCCAGTCGCTGCCGTCGAGCAATACGGTGCGCAGCTCCAGCACGTGGTCCCGGGTTTTGCCGTAGCGGCAGGAGCCCTGGCCGGAGGCGTCGGTGTTGATCATGCCGCCGATGGTGGCCCGGTTGCTGGTGGACAGATCCGGGGCGAAGAACAGTCCGTGGGGCTTGAGGGCCGCGTTCAACTGGTCTTTCACCACGCCGCATTGGACCCGCGCCCAGCGCTCCTCGACGTTGATTTCGAGGATCTGGTTCATGTATTTGGAGGTGTCCACCACCAGTCCGTCGGTGAGGGACTGGCCATTGGTGCCGGTGCCGCCGCCGCGGGGGCTCAAGACGATGTCCTGATAATCGGGCTGGTCGCTGAGCCGGGCCAGGATCACCAGGTCGTCCACGTTTTTGGGGTAGATGACGCCCTGGGGCAGGACCTGGTAGATGGAGTTGTCGGTCGCCAGCACGGTGCGGTTGGCGTAGTCCGGGTTCAGATCGCCCTGAAAGTCGGATTGGCGCAGGGCCTCAATAAACGCGAGGTAGCGGCTCTGGACGGGGGAGGTGTGGCGTATGCTCGGTATCATCTGGGTCGTTACAGCTCTCGACAGTGGGTGCAATATTCTACGGGTTTGGGGTGGGTTTCTCCAATGTGTGTCTCCTATTACAGGCGCTTCGCATGTGATGCTCCGGCTGGGTATACCGGTGTGAGACACGCCGTAAATACATCCATGTAGGCTCGTCACCCGCCGTCCAGGCGGGTGACGGTCTCGTGAGGGTATACCCAGCCTCCGCAGTGCCAACTTCTCGTTCAGGGAAATAGCACCTAACGGTTAAATTGCCGGCGAACGCCCGAGGTTGTTTGTGATGCTGAGGGCCGTGAAGGGGATCTTCTTTCAAGACCGTGGAGCGGGGG
>NZ_DGMV01000051.1:33017-37271 GCF_002388575.1 Marinimicrobium sp. UBA4509 | reverse complement strand
GCGGGGGACCCGCGATTCGAGCCCCCAGGGATGGGTTTACGGCGTGTCTTGAAAGAAGATCCCCTTCACGGTCCGGACGTTATGCCAGTTTGGGCCTGTTGTCAGGATTTGCCGCCAACAACTTATCCGCTGCTAAACCCGACTCCCCAGCTGCAACGCAATCACCACCCAAATGGCCACCAACAACAGGTTGCTCGCCATAAATGCTATGAACCTATGCATTACGTTGTTGTAGCCCATATGGATGAGACCGTGCACCACCCGCAGCGCCACAAACCCCCAGGCCAGCGCCGCCGGACCATTGAGCCCCATGGCCAGACTGGTGACACAGGCGAGGTAGAACAGGATCGGCACCTGAAACAGGTTGTCATAATGACGCGCCGCCGCCAGCGCCCGTGCCGGAGCGGCCTGATCCGGCGGATAAAGCCGAAAATAGCCGATCGACACCGTGCCCTTACGCACCGCCAAGATCCGCAGGGTCAGCAAATAGAGAGCGACGCAGAGCGTCCAGAACATCAGGGCGAGCATGGGTTTCAGCATGATTTCTCCTTTTAAATGAGGCAGAGTCCCGGATATTGAGCCAAGCTTCGCTAGTAGCTATTGGGTTCCGTTTACCTCAGAGGTCGCGGCATCGGGTGGGTTCTTCTCAAACCCTCTCTTCAGGGATGAAGAGAGGGAGCTACAGGGACCGTATTTATCGCGTTTTGAGAAGAACCCACCCGATGCCGGGGCCGGGCCCTCTTAGTGGCACCTTGGAAGTATCTCCAAAAACCACAGATTTCGCCGAAAAAGCCCATCTGCTGGTACAATGCCCGTTTTTCGCCCCGAATCTGAGTACTGGGGCGGTTGAACGGCCGTTGACAGCACGTAACGACGGTCAGGGCAGCGACCAAACAGACCAGACAAGAGTAGGACTTTACATGATTATCAAGCCAAAAGTACGCGGATTCATCTGCACCAACGCCCACCCACAGGGCTGCGCCGCCAACGTGCGCGAGCAGATCGACTACACCAAGGCCCAGGGGCCCATCAACGGTGGCCCGAAAAACGTACTGGTCATCGGCTGCTCCACCGGCTATGGCCTGGCCTCACGCATCACCGCCGCCTACGGCTCTGGCGCCAAAACCCTCGGGGTCTGCTTCGAAAAACCGCCCACCGAGAAGCGTACCGCCTCCGCCGGCTACTACAACACCGCCGCCTTCCACGAATTTGCCGAAGCTGATGGCCTCTACGCCCACACCATCAATGGGGACGCCTTCTCCGACGAGATCAAGGCCCAGACCATCGAGCAGATCAAAAAAGACCTGGGCAAAATCGACCTGGTGGTCTACAGCCTGGCCTCGCCCCGACGCACCGACCCCAAGACCGGTGAAACCTACACCTCCGTGCTCAAGCCGATTGGTCAGGCCTACACCTCCAAAGGCCTGAACACCGATACCCTGAAAATCACCGAGACCACCGTCGAGCCGGCCAACGACGAAGAAATTGCCAACACCGTCAAAGTGATGGGCGGCGAAGACTGGGAACTGTGGATCGACGCCCTGAAAGACGCCGACGTGCTGGAGCAGAACTGCCAGACCACCGCCTACACCTACCTGGGCGACAAGCTGACCTGGCCGATCTACGGCAAGGCCACCATCGGCAAGGCCAAAGAAGACCTGGATCGCGCCTCCCTGGCCATCGACCAGAAACTGGATGACCTCAACGGCACGGCCCACGTCGCGGTACTCAAAGCAGTGGTCACCCAGGCCAGCTCCGCCATTCCGGTGATGCCGTTGTACATGTCCATCCTGTTCAAAGTAATGAAAGAGCAGGGCACCCATGAAGACTGCATTCACCAGCTGCAGCGTCTGTTCGTGGAATGCCTGTATAGCGCCAACCCGCGTCTCGACGACGAAGACCGTTTCCGCGTAGACGAGTTGGAGCTGGACTCCAAAGTACAGGCCAAGGTGGAAGAAATCTGGCCGCAAGTGACCGAAGACAACCTCTTTGAACTGACCGACTACAAGGGCTACAACGAAGGTTTCCTGAAGTTGTTCGGCTTTGGCGTCGACGGTGTGGACTACGAGGCGGATGTCAGTCCGTTGGTGAAGGCGCCGTTTTAAGCGTTCAACGATGTGTGACGGTGCCGTTGAGTTAAAGCCCCGATCGACCCGTGACATGCGGCACCTCTGTGTCGGATTACGCGCTTTGCGCTAATCCGACCTACGTGAGAGCTTGTATGCCAATAATCTACCCCCTCGTGGGCTTCCTCAGCCTGTCGCTGTACGTGATCACCATCGCGGGCGTGTTCCTGTTGATCATGCCCGTGGCGCTGGTCAAACTGATCATCCCCGCTCTGC
Organism: Marinimicrobium sp. UBA4509; assembly: GCF_002388575.1. NCBI lineage: Bacteria > Pseudomonadati > Pseudomonadota > Gammaproteobacteria > Cellvibrionales > Cellvibrionaceae > Marinimicrobium > Marinimicrobium sp. UBA4509. The sequence goes on along the minus strand of NZ_DGMV01000051.1, from coordinate 34,929 downwards.
GACGCCCCTGTAATGCCGTGCTCGACAAACTGGCGAGCGGCTGGATTACGCTCAATGGCTGGCATCAAAAGCTGTTGACCCGCACCGACATTCGCGTCAGCGGAGATATCGACCAACTCAGTCGCAACGAGTGGTACATGCTGATTGCCAACCATCAGTCCTGGGTCGATATCATGATCCTGGTCCGGGTATTGAACGGTCGCATTCCCTACGTGAAATTCTTCTTCAAGCGCGAGCTTCTCTGGGTGCCCCTGCTCGGGCAGGCACTGTGGGCGATGGACTTTCCGGTGATGCGCAGGCGTAGCAAAAAAGACATCACCCGCAATCCGGCGCTGGTCAACGATGACCTGGAGCGTACCCGCCGGGCCTGCGAAATGTACCAACACAGCCCGGTCACCATCATCAACTTTCTGGAAGGCACCCGCTTTACGCCCGCCAAGCAGCTGGCGCAAGCCGGCGACGACGGCACGCCGGAGTTCAGGCACCTGCTCAAGCCCAAAGCCGGTGGCCTGGCCTTCACCCTGTCGGCCATGAACGGCCAGCTTCGACAGATGCTGGATGTGACCCTTTACTACCCCCACGGCCGCCCCACGTTCTGGGAATACGCCTGTGGGCGAGTACGCCGGGTGGACATGCACATCCAGCAGCGCCCCATCACCAACGACATGGTGGGCGACTATCCGAACGATGAGGCGTTTCGAGCCCGGTTTCAGGCCCGCGTCAACGAACTTTGGCAGGAAAAAGACGCCCGTCTGGAGGCCATGGCCCAGAACGCGGCCGATACGCATTGAGGTAAATAGATAGCCTATGGCTGAAACATCCTTCCCCAAACAACTGCTCGCCCCCCGTCACTGGCCCTCCTGGTTGGGTGCCGGGCTATGGTTTCTGATCGCCCAACTGCCTTACCGGTTGCAGTGGTGGCTGGCCAAAGCGCTGGCGCCTTTGCTGAGGCTGAATAAAAAACGGCTGAACTTTGCCCGACGCAATATTGAGCTCTGTTTTCCGAATCTGTCAGAGGTCGAACGCGAGCGCCTGCTGAAACAGAACCTCACCTCCACCGCCATGACCGTGTTCGAAACCGGCATCGCCTGGTTCTGGCCGGGCTGGCGACTGCGCCGACTGTTTACCGTCACCGGCCTGGAACATCTGAAAGCCGCTGAAGAGGCGGGGCAGGGCGCGCTGCTGCTCAGCCTGCACATGACGACCCTGGACATTGGCAGCGCCATGTTGGGTCAGGTGGTCAACTTCGACGGCATGTACCGGCCCCACAGCAACCCGGTGTACGACTACCTGCAAATGAAACGCCGCAGCGCCTACTCCCCCGGCGCCATGACCATCCCCCGCGACAACGTACGCGCCATGATCAGCCGCCTGCGCAAAGGCCGCTTCATCTGGTACGCCCCGGACCGGGATCTGGGCTCAAAAAACAGCCTCTTCGCCCCCTTCTTCGGCGTGCAGGCCGCCACCGTCAGTGCCACAGGCAAACTGGTCAGCATGGGCAAGGGACGGGTGATTCCGTTTACCCAGTACCGCCTACCCGGCGGGCGCGGTTACGAACTGGTCATCCGGCCGGCATTGGGAGATTTCCCCAGCGGCGACGACTATGCCGACACAGTGCGGGTCAACCGCTACATGGAAGAAGCCATCGAAGAGTGCCCACATCAATATTTTTGGGCACAGCCACGCTTCAAAACCCGTCCTGAAGGTGAATCATCGGTGTATTGAGGTTTACGCCTCGGCGATTGCACCTTTATTCATACCTTCATAGGCCTGCACACGAATGGTACTGGTCGGGTACTCGGACTTGGTGGTTTTGGCGATGTGGTCGGCAATCAACTCCACCGTAGTATCCGTGTCCATAAGGTAACAACAACGCTGGGGCAGGGTAATCTCAAAATCCCCCTGGGGCGCC
>NZ_DGMV01000051.1:31135-32982 GCF_002388575.1 Marinimicrobium sp. UBA4509 | reverse complement strand
CCCTGGGGCGCCGTATAGGCAAAGCGGAAATAATCCCCTTCCTCCGCCACCAGGTCCTCACGCGTCGCGAGATAAATATCACGGAACCGACTGGCCCACTCACCCTCCAGGGCCGGAGAGGGAATATCGTCCGCCCAGATTGCAATCTTCGAACGGTGACCGTGGGCGATTCGCTGACAATTGCCATCGTGCTTCTTCAGGCCGTGGCTATAGTGATAAAACACACTCTCAATGTATTCGGTGGAAAAGCTCAGGTGCAGGCGCGTGCCTTCGGGGAACAGCTGCTCTTCGTTAAGGCGTTGAATGCACCACTCGGCGACGCTTTCACGGGTCAGCTCCTCGGCATCCACCAGCGCCACCGCCTCTTTGGGGCAGCGAAGATCAATCGTCTCGCTGCGGTCCCCAAAGTGCCAGCGCAGGGACAGAACGTCGCCTTCGTCTTCAAGCTCCAGTTGGTGGGAGTGGCGGGGCACCAGAAGGCGGTGATCAAGCTCGTTGTCCAGCCACGCTTTCAGCGTCTTCTTGACCGTACTGAAATCACAGACCATACCCTGTTCATCCAATGCGCCCTCCAGTTGCACATCAGCCAGCCAGGTTTCACCCAGCAGGCCGCGGCGGGCATCGAGAAAGCTGAAATCCACGGTGGCGAGGTTGTCGACAAAAAGCAGCATAAGTTCTGGGGCCATGGGTAATGAACGATGTCGCCATGATACCAGTTGGAGGGGGAGCTGTGCAGGCTTGAGGGGAGGGGGGAGCTCCCGGGGCCACTCGGCAGGCCCAGGGAGCAAAGGTGTCAGTAGAGGTAAACCGCGCCGGAATCGGTGCCTTCGTTGTTGTCCCGGTCGCCGTTGATGCCCTGGGCATCGCTGTCTTCGCGGTAGGCGCCGATGGCAAGGGTGTCGCCTTCGGCCGACAGCGCCAGGCCAATGGCGAAACCGTCCCGCGCTTCGGTGTTGGCGGCCTTGATGTAAGAGGCTTCGCGCCAGCGACCGTCAATGATTGAAAAGAGGTAAGCACCACCGGCACGAGGGGCCGAGTTGTCATCACTGACGCCGTCTATACCGGTCTCGGCGCTGGGCTCGCGCGTGCTGCCTACCACCAGATGACGCCCGTTGCGGGCAAAGGCCAGTGTTTCGCCGAAGCGCAGCCCCTGAAGGTTGTTGGAGGCCTTCAGGAATGAGGTCTGTTCCCACTCACCATCCACTTGGCGGAACAGGTAGACCGCACCACTGTTGGTGGCGACTGTGGTGACGTCCTCAAGGTCGTAATTGTCCGGACTGGAGTTGATCCCGGGCTCGGCCGTCAGGTCACCGGTGCTGCCCACTGCCAGGCGGGTACCGTCGCCGGATAAGGCAACACTGGCTCCGAAACTTTGAGCGTAGCCGGTCAGTTCCTGCTCGGTGTAGGTGTGGCTTGGCTTGATATAGGTCGACTGTGACCAGTTATTATCGTCGCGAACGAACAAGTAGACCGCGCCGGCGTTAATGATGGTCCGGTTGTCGTCCTCACCGTTGATCCCGGTGGAGCGACTGGCGTCACCGGTCGCGCCCACCGCCAGGGTATTGCCGTCGGTGGAGATGGCCAGGCTGCTGCCAAACAGGTGGTACAGCGGAGTGCCGGTCGCGGTGATGGCAGAGAAGGTGTTCGAGGCCTTTACATAGGCCTGCTGTGCCCAGCCGCTGTCCGAGTCGGTGAATACATAGACGGCACCGGCGTTGGGTGCATCATTGTTGTTCTCGTCGCCGTTGATGCCAGTGGCGTCGCTCGATTCGAACAGGGCGCTGACCACCAGCGTCTGGCCGTCACCGGAGAGGGCGACGCGGTGGCCAAAACGGTCGTTGACGTTG
>NZ_DGMV01000051.1:12658-31013 GCF_002388575.1 Marinimicrobium sp. UBA4509 | reverse complement strand
CCCGTCTTCTGTTTCGTCGTCCGCTGCCGGGTCATCGGTGCCATCGTCTTCGGCCGTCTCGTCGGTTTCTTCTTCCTCTTCTTCCGGGGGTTCGGCATTGGAGGCCTTGAGAAAGGCGTCCTGCGCCCAGCCTTCCTCCCCGCGTTTGAAGACATACACCGCGCCGGTTCCGGGGGCGCCATTATTGTCCTGTTCCGGATTCACGCCGGTTCCGTCGCTGTCTTCCAGGGTCGCACTGACCGCGAGCACATCGCCGCCGTCCGACAGGGACAGGGCGAAGCCGAAGCGGTCGTTGTATCGGGTGGTATTGTCACCGTCGTCGTTTTCGCTGGGCGCTTCAGTGTTGGAGGCTTTCAGATAGGCCTCCTGCTGCCACAGGCCGTCCACCAGGCGGAACACGTAAACGGCGCCGGCACCGAATACGGAGTTGTCGGAGGCATCACCGTTGACGCCCCGTGCCTGACTGGCTTCGCGGGGCGCGCTGACCGCCAGGGTCTGGCCATCGGCCGAGAGGGCGACCGCCCAGCCAAACCAGTCGGCGGCTTCGTTGCTGTCGGCTTTGACAAAGCCGATGGTGTCGAGCATGACGTTCAGGGTCAGTTGCTCGTTGGAATCGTCGTATTCGGAGCAGTCGGCGTTCAAACAGGCGGTGACGGTATAAAGGGCGTTGTGCCAGTCATGCTGGTGCACCGCGACGGTGTCGCTGGCCTCTGTTTCGGTCAGGTTGTCAGCTACCACCTCGTAGCCACTGCCGTCGCCTGGTTTCTTCTGCAGCTGGTAATACTCAGCACCTTCAACGGCGGTCCAGGAAAAACGGATCTCCTTGGGCTCTACTGATTCGACATTGATTTCCGGCCACTCGGCGTCGCTTACGCCTCCGGTATTGCCCGCGTTATCAATACCCCCGCTGAAGCTGCTGGAGCTTGAGCTGGAGCTGGATGAGGTGTTCTGGTTATTGTCGCTGTCACTGCCACAGGCGCCCAGAGTCAGGGCGAGCAGCAGGGGCAGGCCGAAGCGGGTGACGGAGATCAAGCCGTTGTCTCGAGTATTACGCATGCCTTTGTGTACCTGAGATTTTGGGGAAGCCCGCGATTCTCGGCGCCTCGGGGCTTCGTGTCAAATATTGGCGCAAATGCTCCGCGGTTGGACCGACATCGGACGAATAAAATCCGCAGGACTGGCAGAAACGGGTCGAATGCCGCTCGGGTGTGCCAGAAAACCGACAACCGGTAGATGAATTCGGCGCCAACCGTGGTAAGATGCACGATTTTTGGCGCTCCGGCCGGTTCAGGCGGAAGCATATAGTGAGAGTGGTTGACTGACGTCGGAAGCGGAGTCCGTGATGATGACCGTTCAAGAGTTGATGACCCCGGTGGGCACCCAGGTGAATGGCGGCCAGAGCCTGATCGAAGTACTGGCTCTGATGCGCCGCAATCAGCACTCCTGTGCCGTTGTGATGGACGGCGGCCGAGTGGCGGGCCTGATTCGGGAAAAAGATCTGGTGTCGGCGCTGGCCCAGGTGCTCGAATCCGGCCGGGTTGAGGTCGGACGGGCGGCGGATGTGATGACCGTCAATCCGGTCTGTGTGCCCGCCGGAGCGTCGCTGCTGGAGGCGCTCAAACGCGCGCAGGAATATCGTCAGCGCCAGATGCCGGTGCTGGACGACCGGGGGGCACTGGTGGGCATGATCACTCACACTGACATGGCACAGGCGTATATTCAGATATTGGAGCGCCAGACCGAGTTGGTCAGTGTCAATCGCGTACTCAGGGCGGAGTCCCTGCAGGATTCCCTGCTCAATATCGGCAATCGTCGCGCGATGGAGCGCGACCTCAAGGTCCTGGCAACGCATCCCAAGCGCCGTTTTGCCCTGGCATTGCTGGATCTGGACTGGTTCAAGAAATACAACGACTATTACGGTCATCAGGCGGGAGATCGGGCGTTGCAGCGGGTCTGCGAAACCATTACCGGCCATCTGCGTCAGGGCGATACCCTCTACCGGTACGGTGGTGAGGAGCTGCTGTTGTTAATGCTGGATACCGACTTGGAAGGGGCCTGGCTCGGCGCCAGCCGGGTGTGCGACGCGGTGCAGAAGCTTCGCATCGAACACGCCCCGAGTCCGCTCGGTGTGCTCACTCTGAGCGCCGGGGTGGCCTGCGAGCCCGGAGCCGGCATATCTCAACTGATTGCCTCGGCCGATCAGGCGCTTTACTACGCCAAAACCCATGGGCACAACAGTGTTATTCGTGGGCGTCCTGTTGCGGAGCCGGACATCACGCCCTCTTCATGACCGACATGGGGCCAGCGGGTGATTGCAACCGGTTACTCCTGGGGCCAGATCAAATGTCACGCAATTATCACTTGTAGTTCCCCTGTGGATCCGTACACTGCGCCGCTTTGTGGATAGTCGAGGCGGATGCCTCCTGGACGTGAGCCGTTATGCCCCATCCCGCTGTTGAACCCCTGTCCCTGACCAACCGTCTCGGGCAGCCCGTTGTATTGGGTGTGAAGTTTATGCCCGGGGAACACCGCGATACCCTGTTCGTGAGTGCGCCCCGCCAACAGGCCTCCAGTTTTTTTGGCAAGAATGCCGAACCGTTTCTGATGCAGTTGATGGAGCAGCTCCCGCTGGTTCCCGACCGGTTGAGCATCATCGAGTTGCGCGGCGACCCGGAACATCCGGAGTTCTGGCGTTGGCGTGCAGAGTGGGTCGGGCGCTCCCCCATGGCGCTGCGCGCCGAACCGGTGGCCAGCAATGGCTCCCGGTCGGCGCTTCAGTCGCTGCTGGAAGGGCGGCGGCACGAGGGCAGCGGGCAGGCCCGTGCTCCCCGGCGCCGCCAGGCCTGAGGGCCCGACTCAGGCAGCGTCGCTAGAACGTTCGCGCAGGCGTCGAGCGGCGCTGACCATGTTGGCCAGGGCGGCTTCGGTTTCCACCCAGCCCCGGGTTTTCAGGCCGCAGTCCGGATTGACCCAGAGACGTTCCTTCGGTAGCCGTTGAGCCGCCTGCTCCATCAGGGTCACCATGGCCTCGACCGGGGGCACATTGGGTGAATGAATGTCGTATACGCCCGGGCCAATGTCATTCGGGTAGGAGAACTGCTCGAAGGCATCGAGCAGCTCACCCTGGGAGCGTGACGTCTCAATGGTGATCACATCCGCGTCCAATGCCGCAATGGCATCGATGATGTCGTTGAACTCTGAATAACACATATGGGTATGAATCTGGGTTTCATCGTTCACGCCACTGGCGCTCAGACGAAACGCCTCTACCGCCCAGTCAAGGTACTCCCCCCAATCTTTCCGCTTCAACGGCAGACCTTCGCGCAGGGCAGGCTCGTCAATCTGGATGATCTGAATGCCGGAGGTCTCCAGATCTTTGACTTCGTCCCTGAGTGCCAGGGCGATCTGTCGTGCTGTCACAGAGCGGGGTTGGTCGTTGCGCACAAAGGACCAGAACAGCATGGTAATCGGGCCGGTCAGCATCCCCTTGACCGGTCTGCGGCTCAGGGACTGGGCGTAGCGGGCCCACTGGGTGGTCATGGCCCGGGGGCGGGCCACATCACCGTAAATGATGGGCGGCTTCACACAGCGGGAGCCATAACTCTGGACCCAGCCAAACTGGGTGAAAGCGTAGCCGTCGAGCTGCTCACCGAAATATTCCACCATGTCATTGCGCTCGGCTTCGCCGTGCACCAGTACATCCAGCCCCAATTGCTCCTGGCGAACAATGGCATCGGCAATGGCCTGGCGCATACGATTGCGATACTCCACTTCGGACAGTTGTCCCTGCTTGTAGGCTCGGCGTGCCTGACGGATATCATCGGTCTGGGGAAAAGAGCCAATGGTCGTGGTCGGAAATTCCGGCAATTGCAGGAGTGCCTGTTGTTTGGCCGACCGCTGCGCAAACCGGCTCTGGCGCTGACTGTCGGTGGGAGAAATGGCGCTCAGGCGCTCCTGCACCGCCGGGTTGTGGACGCGGCGGGATTCACGCCGGGAGCGCACCGACTGATCGCTGGCCTCAAGTGCAGCCAGTGCGGATGGAGCCGGCTCGGGCGCCAGTAACTGTGCCAGAGTCACCACTTCGTCGACCTTCTGCAGCGCGAAGGCCAGCCAGCTTTTCAGCTCTGGCTCCAGGGCCTGTTCCCGTTTCAGGTCCACCGGCACGTGCAGCAGTGAGCAGGAAGGGGCCAGCCAGAGTCGCTCTCCCAGCCGTTCGGCGAGTTCGGCGAGCGTTTCCCGTGCCGCTCTCAGGTCGGTACGCCAGATATTTCGCCCGTCGATTATCCCCACCGACAGCACCTTGTGTACCGGCAGGCGGTCGACGACGTTCAATAGCTGCTCCGGTGCGCGCACCGCGTCGATGTGAAGGCCGGCGACCGGCAACTGCACCGCAGTGGACAGATTCTCGCCGAGGGCGCCGAAATAGGTGGCCAGTAGCAGTTTGACCGCTCGGTTCTGCAGGCGATGGTAAGTCGGCTCGAAGGCCTGTTGCCAGGCAGCGGGCAAGTCCAGCACCAGAATCGGCTCATCAATCTGCACCCACTTGGCGCCGGCATCGGCCAGAGCATCCAGCAATTGCTGATAGGCCGGCAGCAGCGCCTCAAGCAGGCTCAGCCGATCAAAATTGTCCGCTTTTTCTTTGCCCAGCCACAGATAGCTGAGCGGACCGAGAATCACCGGCTTGACCTGGTGCCCGAGGGCGATGGCCTCCCGGGTCTCATCGATGATCTGCCGATAGCTCAACTCAAAGGTCTGGTCGGGGTGAAATTCCGGTACCAGGTAGTGATAGTTGGTGTCGAACCACTTGGTCATTTCACAGGCGCTACTGGCCGCGCCGGTCGGTGCTCGCCCCCGCGCCATCCGAAACAGCGTGTCCAGATCCACCTGTCGGCAGGGCCCCTCGGGCGCCTCCGGGGCGTCAATCGGCTCGCTGCAGCCACATTCGGAGTGGGAGCCCGGTTCAGCGCCGGTGTTCCGGGCTTCGGCCCGGTGGCGCACGGGAACATTACCGAGAGTGGCGGACAGGGTCAGGACCTGGTCGTACCAGGCAAAGTCACCGGTGGGAATCCAGCTCAGGCCGGCATCCGCCTGTTGCTGCCAGTGTCGGCGGCGCAGTGTCCGCCCAGTGTCTTCCAGAGCCTCCTTGGAGAGGTCGCCGCGCCAGTAGGCCTCCAAAGCCCGTTTGAGTTCTCGGTCGGCGCCGATGCGGGGGAAGCCCAGATTGTGGGTGAGTATCGGGTGCATAAGGTCCTCGGGATAAAGTGATGGTCGACAAAAAGGGGTTGCGAGTCAGTCTCGATGTAGTGGGCGCATTCTCGGTAAAGTGCTACTATGAATCAAACGGAGTATTTTCAGATTTACTATGAATTTTATTAATATTGGTCCGCTGGCGGTGTTCTCCGGGCCGATTGTTGAGGAGTGAAACCCAATCGATGTTGGAAATACGTCATCTGAAAACCCTGGTGGCTCTGCGAGAAACCGGCTCCCTGGTGGATGCGGCCGAACGGGTCCACCTGACCCAGTCCGCGCTGTCGCACCAGTTGAAGGACCTGGAGAGCCGTCTTGGCGGTGAGCTGTTCGTGCGCAAGAGTCGGCCGGTGCGCTTTACCCCGGCGGGTAAGCGCTTGCTGGCGCTGGCGGACGATGTGCTGGGCCGGCTGGAGGACGCCGAACGGGAGGTGCACAAGCTGCTGCACGGCGAGGCCGGTCGGCTCAATATGGCCATTGAGTGTCACAGTTGTTTCAACTGGTTGATGCCCACCATTGAGCGGTACCGGAATCATTGGCCGGCCGTGGAGCTGGATTTCTCCGGTGGCTTTACGTTTGAGCCGCTGCCGGCCCTGGTTCAGGGGGATATTGACCTGGTGGTGACCGCGGATCCGCAACTGATTCGTGGGGTGGAGTATGTCCCGCTGTTCGCCTACGAAATGCAGTTCGCCCTGGGGCGGGAGCACCCGCTGGCGGAGCGTCCCTGGATCGAACCCGAGGACCTGCTGGAGCAGACGCTGATCACCTACCCGGTTGAGCGCAGCCGTCTGGACGTGTTCAAACAGTTCCTGGAGCCCGCCGGGGTTGAGCCCGCGTCGGTGCGTACCGCCGAGCTGACATTGATGATGGTGCAGTTGGTAGCCAGTGGACGGGGTGTTTCGGCACTGCCGAACTGGGTTCTGGCTGAATATGTCGATCAGGCACTGATCACGGTCCGCTCCGCCGGCCCCCGAGGTGTCTGGCCCATTCTGTATGCCGCAGTGCGCGAAGCTCAGTTGGATGCGCCGTTCATGCAGGATTTCCTCCGCTTGGCTCGCGAGCACTGTCTCAAGCATTTGACCGGGGTGCGTCGGGTGTCGTCCTGATCCAAGTCCTGCTGTGGCGCGTAACAACACGGAACGTCAATAATGACTGAGGCACCAACAGCGGACTTTCCCTATGACAGGCTCCTACAATGCGATTCTGGTAATCGCGTCCTACTGCGTGGCGGTGATCGCGTCCTACACGGCCATCTATTTCGGTACCCGGGTATTTCATTTCGACGGGGCTCAGCGGCGTAACTGGTTGGTCGCTGGCGCACTCTGTCTGGGCACGGGGATATGGTCCATGCACTTTGTAGGCATGAGTGCCTTTGAGATGCCCATGGAAATGACCATGTCGTTCAACGCCGGGTTGACGGTCTTGTCCTGGCTTCCGGCGCTGGTGGCGTCGGGGCTGGCACTGCACGTGATCACCTTGCCCCGGGTCAGCGCGGCGGCCATCGCGGCCGCGTCACTGATTATGGGGGCGGGTATCTTTTCCATGCACTATCTGGGCATGTATGCCATGCAGATGCAGCCGGCGATTCAATACGATCCCGTCTGGGTATCGATCTCCGCCGCGATTGCGGTGGGAGCATCCGGGGCAGCGCTGATGATCTGTCGCAAAATCCGCGACGTGCCGGTCCAGTATGCGGTGTGGGTCAAAGCCCTGGCGGCCCTGGTGATGGGTGCGGCCATTTGTGGCATGCATTACTCGGGGATGGTCGCGGCCATCTACCCGATGGACGGCGCCATGGACCAGGGTAACCACTTGCAGGGGAACTGGATGGGGGTGCCCACGGCGATCGTCGTGAGTGGCTTGCTGCTGTTGGCGATCTATGTTGCTTACAGTGATCTTCGGGCGCGGGACCGGGCGCGGCAAGCGCAGGAACGGGCTCAGGATCAGGCCCGGCAGGCGGCCTTCTACGATGCCGCCACGGGGCTTCCCAATCGCAGTCACCTGGAGCGTCAGCTTCTGGAGCGGCTGACCGTCACCGCGCGGGGCGCCCAGCCCGAACCTTTCCTGCTGTTTTATGTTGAGCTGCAGAATCCGGATGACGCGCAGGTGCTGGAAGTGGCTCAGCAGCTCAAACGCAGTTTCAGTCGCGCCGAGCAGGTGGTGCGCTACAGTAGCGACAGCTTTATGGTTTTGCATCAGCCTTTGTCGGGGGAAGAGGTCAAGCGGAAGCTGGTGACCCTCAACACTGCGTTCCTGAGTAACGCCTCGATCGGTCGATGGGGGTGGGGGGTGAGTCAATACCCGGCATCGGCGAGTAACAGTCGCGGCCTGATGCAGGGCGCGCAGCGAGTGCGGGAGTGGTTGACGCCCGAGGATGCCGCACCGGGCGGGCGTCAGGTGGCCTGAAACACGGTTAAAGGCAACGTACAAAAAAGCCAGCACTCACCGAGTGCTGGCTTTTTTGTTGGGGCGGGGCCGTAGCGTGTTGCGTGGACCCCGGAGCGCGCCGATCAGCCAAGAGCCTGAATGGCGGCGTCGTAATCCGGCTCGTCCGCCACTTCGCTGACCAATTGGGTGTAGCTGACCTTACCGTCCTGATCGACTACGACCACCGCGCGGGCATCCAGTCCGGTCAGCGGGCCCTCGACCATGCGAACGCCATAGCTCTCGGCAAAGTTGGAGCGGAAAGCCGAGGCGGGAATCACCTGGTCCAGTCCCTCGGCGCCGCAAAAGCGTGCCATGGCAAAGGGCAGATCTTCAGAGACACAGAGAACCACGGTGTTGTCCAGGGCGCTGGCCTTCTCGTTGAACGAGCGGACCGATTGCGCGCAGGTGGGTGTATCGACGCTGGGGAAGATGTTGAGCACCACTCGCTTGCCTTTAAAGTCACTCAGATTGACTTCTGACAGGTCAGTCTTGACCAGAGTGAAGTCAGGCGCCGCACTGCCTTTCGCGGGCAGTTCACCACTGGTTTTAAACGGGTTACCTTTCAATGTAACAGTTGCCATGCTGTGCTCCTGCTGGATGGTGACATGAGAAATCGAACCGGCCTGTGCGCTGGACAGGCCGTAAAACATGCATTACAACGCTGGTGCGGTGTGATTGCAAGTGCCGCTTACCATTCTTTAACGCAACCGGAATTGTTTATGAGCGTCACTGAGCCCGCTTCTCAAGCCACATCTGGCCCCTTGGCGGCCATCGCCCGCTGGGGCAATCGATTGCCGGCACCTGCGATGCTGTTCCTGTGGCTCACTCTGTTATTGGTACTGGTATCCGCGGTCGTGGCCGCCTTTGATGTATCCACCCGCCTGCCGGGGCAGGATGAGCGTATTGCGGTGCGCAGCCTGTTGAGTGCCGAGGGGATTCGCTGGGCGCTGACTCACACGGTTGAGAACTTTGTTTCCTTTGCGCCGGTGGGCACGGTCCTGGTGGCCATGCTGGGTTTGGGGGTGGCCGAGCACTCCGGGCTGTTGCGGGTGTTGCTGGAGCGCCTGGTGCGGTCCACTCCGCAGGGGCTGTTGAGCTGGATGGTGGTCTTTGCCGGCATTCTGTCCAACCTGGCCATGGATGCGGGCTACGTGGTCCTGATTCCTCTGGCGGGCCTGATGTTTGCCGCCGCGGGGCGACCACCCTTGGCGGGTATCGCAGCGGCATTTGCGGGGGTGTCCGCCGGGTACAGTGCCAACCTGCTGATTGGTCCGGTGGACGTCATTCTCAGCGGAATGAGTACCGAGGCGGTCGCCATCGTCGCCCCCGAATACACAGTGGGTATTGAGGCCAACTATTACTTTGCCGCCGTGTCCACCCTGGTGTTGAGTGTGCTTGGAGCCTGGGTGACTGAGCGATGGGTGATGCCCCACCTGGCCAGGAGCGAGGGCCCAGAGCGGCTCGCGGAAACGGCTCCCGATGAGGAGCACACCCTGTCAATTGCAGAGCGTCGAGGCCTCTGGCTGGTGGCGGTGTGGACGCTTCTGTTTGTTCTGGTTGTTCTTGTGGCGGCGGTTCCGGAGGGGGCGCCGCTGCGTGACCCGAATAATCCGGGGTTTCTCGGTTCAGCGGCAATGCAAGGCATCGTGGTGTTGATTGCATTCTATGCCGGTGTGGCCGGCTGGCTGTTCGGGCGCGTCAGCGGCCGGTATGGCAGCAGCCAGGCGTTGGTGGAGGCCATGGAGGGAACCATGGCGACCATGGCCGGTTATCTGGTGCTGATGTTCTTTGCCGCTCAGTTTGTGAATTATTTCTCCTGGAGTCAGTTGGGCACCTTGCTTGCCGTCAGCGGTGCCGAGGGACTGCAAGGCCTGGCATTACCGAACAGTGTTTTGCTGCTGGTGTTTGTCTTTATGGCGGCGTTTATCAATCTGTTTGTCGGCAGTGCATCCGCCAAGTGGGGGCTGTTGGCGCCGGTCTTTGTTCCCATGCTGTTTTTGTTGGGGATCAGCCCGGAGGCGACCCAGATGGCCTTCCGGATTGGTGACAGCAGCACCAACATCATTACCCCGCTGATGCCTTATTTTGGCGTGGTGGTGGCGTTCGCTCAGCGCTATAAGCCGGACCTGGGTATCGGCACACTGATGGCGATGATGTTGCCCTACAGCCTGGTGTTCCTGCTGGGTTGGAGTGGACTGATGCTGGTGTGGTTCTGGCTCGGTTTGCCCCTGGGGCCCGGTGCGTCGATGCTGCTCAATTGAGGTTGCAATAGGGGGGCAAACTGCGCATAATGCGCCCCACTCGACCACAGCCACCGGCTGTTTCAGGGGGATTCCCCCGGCGTCGAGCGACTATGGTGGCCTTTCCGGTCCCCTCGCAATGATCAGCTGTGAACCCCGCCAGGCCCGGAAGGGAGCAACGGTAGCAGTCAGTCATGTGCCGGGGTGTGGCTGGTCAGGTCACCACCCATCTCCCCCCTTGTTGGTATAATTCTGTCGTTCCCGTAGGGGCCGAGCGCAGCGGTGTAGACCTGCACCCGCCGTATATATCACCGGGCATCTTCCGGTATACTCCCGCCCTGGTTTTGATATTCTGATCCACTGAGGAAGGCATGAGCTACCAAGTCCTGGCCCGCAAATACCGCCCCCGCACCTTTCGGGAAACCGTGGGGCAGGAGCATGTGCTCCAGGCGCTGATTAACGCCCTCGACCACAACCGGCTTCATCACGCCTACCTCTTTACCGGCACTCGCGGTGTGGGTAAAACCACCATTGCCCGGATTCTCGCCAAATGCCTCAACTGTGAGAGCGGCGTCAGCTCCGAGCCCTGTGGTCAGTGCTCCGCCTGTACGGAAATTGCCGAAAACCGCTTTGTCGATCTGATTGAGGTGGATGCGGCCTCGCGCACCAAAGTGGAAGACACCCGTGAGCTGCTGGAAAACGTCCAGTACGCGCCCACCCGGGGCCGCTATAAGGTCTACCTGATCGACGAAGTGCACATGCTCTCCGGGCACAGCTTCAATGCCCTGCTCAAGACTCTGGAAGAGCCACCGCCGCACGTCAAATTCCTGCTGGCCACCACCGATCCGCAGAAGCTGCCGGTGACCATTCTGTCTCGCTGTCTGCAGTTCAACCTGAAAAACATGAACCCGGAGCGGATTGTCCAGCACCTGCAGGAAATTCTGGAAAAAGAGCTGGTGCCGTTCGAGGCCAGCGCGCTGTGGCTGCTGGGGCGATCCGCCGACGGCAGTATGCGCGATGCCATGAGCCTGACCGACCAGGCCATTGCCTACGGCTCCGGGAAAATCACCGAGGCCGAAGTGCGGGCCATGCTGGGCACGATTGACCAGCGGGCCATTTACGAGATGCTGGCCGCGCTGGCGGTGCAGGATGGCCGGGCGCTCCTCGGAGCGGTAGAGCAAATGTCCGAGCAGGCGCCCGATTATGCGGCCGCACTGGCCGAACTGCTGGCGCTGCTGCACCGGATTGCCATCGCCCAGGCGCTGCCGGAAGCGGCGGATAACAGCCACGGTGACCGGGACAAGGTGCTCGAGCTGGCCCAGCAGATGCCGCCCGAGGACATTCAGTTGTTTTACCAGACCGCCTTGCTCGGCCGGCGAGACCTGCCACTGGCGCCGGATCCGCGCGCGGGGCTGGAAATGGTGCTGTTGCGGATGCTGGCGTTCAAACCGCAGGGATTGGCCGATATTCCCAAGAAAGCATTACCGCAAGGCGCCAGCGACACACCGGCCAGCCCGGGTGAGCGCCTGGCCGAGCAGATTCCCAAGCCGGCTCAGGCGGCCGAGACACAGACGGCTCAGACGGCCGAGGCAACGCAGGCTCAGGCCGCCGAACAGATGACGCAGGGAGCGTCGGAACCAACCCCGACCGCAGCGTCGACCCCGACCCCTGAAGCGACTGACCAGCCTGGTGCGTTGGAGGAGCCCGCCCAGGCCCCAAAGTCGGTCCCTGACAGCGTCTCCTCGCCGGCTTCCGAGCCGGCCAGCGCCGCTCGGCAGCCGGTCGAGGCCGAGCTCCCGAAAACGCCCGAGCCGGTTCATAGCGAGTCTCCCAAAGTATCGGAGCAGGCCGCCCCGGCGGCGAGTGCGGCCGCGGAAGAGCCACCGCCCTGGGCCGACGAGGAGGTACCGCCGTTCGATGGCCCTTATCAGTCGGCACCCACGGCGCGGGCGCAACCGGCGGATCGGGCACCGAATGAAGCATCAGCGCCGACGACGACGCCGGCGGCACGGCCGAATAATACCGGCGCTGCAGCCCCGGCTCCCGAGCCCGCCAACGCGGCCCGGGCCAAACCGGCGGTGCCAAAGGTGGCCCTGGAAGAGACCCGTCCGGACAACTGGGCCCAGGTCTATCTGGGGTTGAGCGCCACCGGCCTACTGCAAAGCACCGCCGCCAACTGTGTGCTGGTGGGGCGGCAGGGCAATGAGCTGAATTTTATGCTCGATGAACGTCACAGCGCCATCTACGACGAGAGTCAGCAACAGCGACTGGCGGATGTGCTCAGTGATTACTTTGGCGAGTCGGTGCGCGTGCGTATTCAGCCGGGCACGGTCGAGGCCGAGACACCGGCGGCGCAGGCCATGCGGTTGAAGGAAGAGAGCCGGGTCGAAGCGCTTGAAGCCATGAAAAGGGACCCCATCGTGCAACAACTGGTCGAACACTTTGGCGCAACGTTGCGCGAAGACACGGTACAGCCCCTGGAATAGGGGCGCTATTGATGAGGTGAGTTATGAAAGGTTTGGGCGATTTGATGAAGCAGGCCCAGGAAATGCAGGCCAACATGCAGAAGATGCAGGAGGAGTTGGCCCAGGCGGAAGTCACCGGGCAGTCCGGCGCGGGTCTGGTCTCAGTGGTGATGACCGGGCGCCACGACGTGCGCACCGTCAACATCGATGACAGCCTCATGAGCGAAGACAAAGAAGTCCTTGAGGACCTGATTGCCGCGGCGGTGAACGATGCGGTACGTAAAGTGGAAGCCAACAGTAAGGAAAAAATGGCTAACATGACCTCCGGCATGGGCATTCCGCCCGACTTCAAAATGCCGTTTTAAGAGGCGACTATGGCATCGGTATTCAGTCCACTGATTGACGAGCTGATCTCCTCGCTGCGCTGTCTGCCGGGGGTTGGCCCCAAATCGGCCCAGCGTATGGTGCTGCACCTGCTGGAGCACAATCGCGACGGCGCGGCGCGTCTGGCGCGCAGCCTGGAGCAGGCTATTGATGGCGTAGGGCGCTGCCAGCGGTGCCGCACTTTAACCGAACAGCCAGTCTGCGGTATCTGTGAGAATCCGCGGCGGGACGGCTCGGTCCTGTGCGTGGTGGAGACACCGGCGGATGTGGTGGCCATCGAGCAGGCCGGTGGCTACCAGGGTAAGTACTTTGTGCTCCTCGGCCGCCTGTCGCCGATCGACGGTATCGGGCCTGAAGACATTGGCATCGATCAGTTGGTCAATCAGTTGAAAACCGGTGCGGTCAGCGAAGTCATCCTCGCGACCAACCCGACCATGGAGGGGGAGACCACAGCCTTCTACATCAGTGAGCGGGCCAAGGATCTTGGCGTCACCGTATCCCGAATTGCCCACGGGGTGCCGCTGGGGGGCGAGCTAGAGTTCGTCGACGGCGGCACGCTAGCCCACGCATTTTCCAGTCGAAAGGCCTTATGACGACCATACCCACAGAGCCCATCTGGATTGACCAGGACGCCGAACTGGCTGAGCTGTGCGAGCGGTGGAGCCAGCAGGGCGCCATTGCGGTGGACACCGAGTTTATGCGCTCGGAGACCTTCTACCCGATCGCTGGCCTGCTGCAGATCGGCGATGGCCGCGGCTGTTACCTGATCGATCCGCTGGCCATTGAAAACCTGGAGCCGCTCAGAGACCTGTTTCAGAATCCGGCCGTGACCAAAGTGCTGCACGCCTGCTCAGAGGATCTGGAAGTGTTCCAACGCTGGTTGGGGGTGGTACCCGAGCCACTGTTTGATACCCAGATCGGCGCCGCCTTTGCCGGTTTCGGCTTTTCCCTGGGTTACGCGAATCTGATTCAACAGCTATTGGGCATCGAGATTCCCAAGGGAGAGACCCGTTCGGATTGGCTACAGAGACCCCTGTCGGTCCCTCAGAAAAAATACGCGGCGCTCGATGTGGCGCACATGCTGGTCATCTACGGCAAATTGTTGCAGCGCCTGAGAGAGCAGGGGCGCCTGGATTGGGCGCGAGCGGACAGCGCTGATCTGGTGGCGAACGCCAAGAGCACGCCAGACTTCAATGACTATTACCGCAAGGTGGGGTCGGCCTGGAAGTTGCGCCCGCGGGAGCTCGCCGTGCTGCGCCGGCTCAGTGCCTGGCGTGAGCGGGAGGCGCGAGAGCGCGATCGACCGCGCAACCGGCTGATCAAGGAAAATGGCCTGTGGGAACTGGCTCGCCGTCAACCCACTGACCTGGCCCAGTTGCGCACGCTCAAGGAGGTGCCCGCCCACACCCAGAAAGAGGAGGGCGAGGCGCTGATGGCGGAGATTCGCCTGGCGTTGGAGGAACCGGAATCGGGCTGGCCCGAGCGACTGGAGCCGCCCCTGGGTAAGGCCGAGGCACCCTTGATGAAAGCGCTCAAACGCTACGTCCGTGAACTGGCGGAAGCCCAGGATTTACCGCCGGAGCTGCTGGTGCGCAAACGTGAATACGAGGCCATTGTCCGCTCCGGCCTCAACGGTGGGTCCTTCGAGTTGCCCGAGCGGCTACAGGGTTGGCGCCATGAGCTTCTGGGGCAGGGTCTGCTCGAGACGGCGGAAGCGCACCGGGCGGACGTCGAGCCGCAACAGGAGCCCTCATGAAACAGTTGGTTGAGATCTTTCGCAGCCCGAAAGAAGAGGGCATGTACCTCTACGTCAAACGCGAAGAGGGGCTTGAGCGGGTTCCGGAAGACCTGCTTCGGCGGTTCGGCACACCGCAATCGGCCATGGTGCTGGCGCTGACCCCGGAACGTAAATTGGCGCGTACTACCGCCGAGCGTGTGTTGGCCTGCCTGGAAGAACCCGGTTATTACCTGCAGATGCCGCCCAGTCCCCACGCGGATGCGGAGGCGGCTCAGGTTCGCCTGCACAACTCCAAATTGGGGCATTGAGACTTGGCACAGCAGGCTTTCTGGGAGCGCAAATCGCTTGGAGAGATGACCGCCGAGGAGTGGGAGTCCCTCTGTGATGGCTGCGGTAAGTGTTGTCTGCACAAACTCGAGGACGAAGATACCGGGGAGATTCTCTACACCGATGTTGCCTGCCGTTATCTGGATTCGGCTACGGCCTGCTGCAGCGACTACCCCAACCGCCAACGCAATGTCCCCGACTGCACCGTGCTGCGCCCGAAGGACGTCTCCGATTTCCACTGGCTGCCCTCGACCTGCGCCTACCGGCTGCTGGCGGAGGGTATCCCGCTGCCGGATTGGCATCCGCTGATCTCCGGCGACCCCGCGTCGGTGCGCCGGGCCGGGGTGTCCGCTGCTGGACGTTTTGTTTCGGAATCCGACGTGCCGGAAGAGGAATGGGAGGAGCGAGCGGTGCTCTGGGTCTGACCCGGGGCCGCTTCGATAGTGATGAATACTCAAGAGCTGAACACAGGAGCCGACAACCTATGACAACGGGATACACCCTTGCCTGGATCGTGTATTTGGTAGGAGCCTTGGCGCTTCTGGTCACCGCTTGGCGGGTGACCCGGGGATTTCGGCGTGAGTGGCGACACCTGCTCCTGGTGTCGGCCGCCGCACTGTTGCTGACACCCGGTCCAATGTTGGTTGACGACGCCGTTTTCCTGGCTCCGGCGTTGTTTGTGCTGGTGCTCGACGGCCTGTTCGATACCCTGGACAGCGCCTCGCGGTCCGGACTGATCATGTTGGGCGTCTGGTTGGTGGCACTGGTCATATCGCTGATCTTCCAGTTGCTCGTGCGCCCCCGACCCGCCCAGCCCGAGGCGGACTGAGATTGCCGTCTGGGGCAAACCTGCTATAACTAAGAGTAATTAAACGCTCACACCGATTGCCTTCTTTGAGTATTGAGGGTTGGGCGTTTGCACAGGAGAACTTCATGGCAAATCACATTTTCATTCTGGCGGCGGTCATGAGTATTGCCGGCGTCTTCGGCGGGCTAATCAACTACTATCAACTGACCCAGGAGCGTGATGACGAGGCGGCGCTGCCGCGCTGTATCGTGCTGGGTATCGGCGCGGCGTTCCTGGTACCGGTGATTCTGTTCTTTGTTCAGAGTGACCTGATCACCCAGATCCAGGAAGACCCTTCGCGGTTGCTCATCTACACGGGCTTCTGTCTGATCGTGGCGATTGGCTCCCGCCTGGTACTGACCAGTACCCCAAAACGCATTCTGCGTGAGGCGCAGGTGGCCCGTAATCAGGTTGAGGCCATGCAGCACGAGCTGCGGGTCATGCAGGAGGAGTTGCTGCCGCTGCTGGATACCGAAACCGAGCAGGACACCGATGTCGATGACAACGCCGGCCCCCTGAATCCGAACGAAGAACTGGATATTGCCGCCAGTAAGGTTCTCAAGACGCTTGGCGTGGGGCGGCACATCTATCGCTCCATGGCGGGCTTGTGTCGCGAGGCCGGGGCGGACGAGACGACCATCCAGAAGTCACTGAACGTGCTGGTCAACCGACAGCTGGCGGGCAAACTCAATACCCGCAAAGGGGTGCGCTGGTACCTGACCGAAAAGGGCCGCCGCGCGCTGGACCTGCTGGTCTGACCATGAAAACCGGGTGCCGGGCGGCGCTGTTGATCCTGGGGCTGGTGCTACTGGTACCGCTGTCCGCCCAGGAACCGCAGACCGAGCAGGCCGATATCCGCCTGGTGGTGGATATCTCCGGCAGCATGAAGCGCACCGACCCGGACAATCTTCGCCGCCCGGCGCTCTCTCTGCTGGTGCGCCTGTTACCCCCGGGCGCTCGGGCGGGGGTGTGGACCTTTGGGCAGGAGGTCAACGCCCTGATTCCTCACCGGGAGGTTGATGATCGCTGGAAGACCGGAGCGCTGGAGCGCGTCGGTGAGATCAACTCGGTTGCCCTCTATACCCATATCGGGGCGGCGCTGGAAGGCGCGGCCTACGATCGAGCCGAGCGCTCGGAGGGCGCCGCCCCGCGCACCGACATCATCCTGTTGACCGACGGGGTGGTGGACGTCAGTCCGGACCCGCGAATCAGTGCCCGGGAGCAGCAGCGAGTGGTGAATGAGCTGGTCCCCCAGTTGCACGCTCTGGGTTACCGGATTCATACCATCGGCCTCTCGGATGAGACCGACGAGGCACTGTTGCGCGATATGGCTCGTGGTTCGGATGGTCTGTTCAGCAAAGCGCGCAACGCCGAACAGCTGATGGACAGCCTGCTGCAGATTTTTCAGCAGACGGTGCCCGCCGAGCGTCTGCCAATTACCGGTGGGCTGTTCCTGATCGATGACAGTATCCAGGAGTTTACCGCTCTGGTGCGCAAGGCGCCGGATCAGGACGCCACCGAGCTCACCTCACCCGATGGCCTTCGCTATCATGCCGCCTCCGAGCGCCCCGATCTGCACTGGTACGGCACCCCGGACTACGATCTGATCACGGTGACCGATCCATCCCCCGGTCGCTGGGAGATCAACGCGCAACTGCAACCGCACAGCCGGCTGACCATCATCAGTAACCTGCAACTGGTGGTAGAGCCCCTGGTCAACAACATCAATGTTGGCGAGCCGATTCCGGTCAATTTTTATCTGAAGGACCAGAGGGGCATTGTCAGTAACCCCGCACTGCTGGATCTTTTGACCTTGACGCTGGAGCTCAGCGGTACGGTCGAAAGTGAGTTGGCCCTGAAAACCTGGCAGGGGCCTCCTCCCGAAGACGGGCGTTATGAGTTGGTGCTGCCGGCACCCCGTCGCCCCGGGGATTATGAGCTGCGGCTGACACTCGATGGCAAGAGCTTTGAGCGGCTGTTCACGCACCGAATGACTGTGGCCTCCCAGTTTGATGTCAGCCTGACCAAGCGGCTTGACGGGGACAATGTGCACTGGGATCTGATGGTGGACGGCAAAGAGACCATCAACCCCGGGCAAACTGATGTGGTGGTTCACATCCGCCACTCGGGCGGGCACAGTGAAGTGCTTACCCTGAAGGCCGAAAGCCCCGGTATCTGGCGCCATACGTTGAGTCCCGAGGAGCGGGCCAACTACCGGATTTCATTGCAGGCCAGCGGTCAGACAGTGGACGGGCGAGCGTTTGAAGAGCATCTGCCGACCCAGTACTTTACCTACCCGGAAGAGGGGGATCCGCAGCCGGACCCGCTGGGCGATGCGATCGGTTCGCTGCGCGAAGAACTGGATGACAGTGTGGCCGCCGCCGAGCGCGCACGACAGGGACAGGACAGCGAGCCACCGCCCTCGACCCTGACGTTGGGGCAGCCCAGTGTGGTCGACACCGAACCCGCCGGCCCGGAAACCGCAACCGCCGAGCCGCGGGAGCCTACGCACCCGCTGCTGCTGGCCGGCAGCCTGGTGCTGGCCAACGGCCTGCTTCTGGTGCTCGCTTATTTTGGCTATCGCGCCATCATGGGTGGGCGCAAAACCCAGGTGTTGGATGACACCGACGATGAACCCGCGCCGTCTGACACCGGCGCACCTCCCCCCATGCAGCAACTC
>NZ_DGMV01000051.1:12088-12551 GCF_002388575.1 Marinimicrobium sp. UBA4509 | reverse complement strand
ACCTCCCCCCATGCAGCAACTCGAGTCGGAACTGGAGTCGCCCAGCGATTCACCCGACACACCCGCGCCGACGCAACCGCCGCCGCCCAAGCCGGCGTCAGCGGACGAGGAAGAGTCGCTTTTCCCTTTGGGTGACGATCAGCTGTTTGACGATAACAGTGATGACCCGAACGGCCGGTAAAATGTCGCATAGCGTGATGCTATCAATGTGATAAAAGTGTATTTGCGCCCCAGCCTTGAAAAGGCGCTGTTCCGCACGCATACATCCAATTAAGCTAATTCAATCGGGGCCCCGTCAGGTGGGGCCGCTATTCATCCATTGAGGAGAAGGTCATGGAAATCGATATTGGTATCAAACAGAGTGATCGTGAGCAGATTGCGGAAGGCTTGTCGCGGTTGCTGGCGGACAGTTATACCTTGTATCTGAAGACCCACAATTTCCACTGGAACGTCACCGGCCCGA
>NZ_DGMV01000051.1:0-11958 GCF_002388575.1 Marinimicrobium sp. UBA4509 | reverse complement strand
AACGTCACCGGCCCGATGTTCCAGACACTGCACATCATGTTCGAGGAGCATTACACTGAGCTGGCCGAGGCGGTGGATGTGATCGCGGAGCGTATCCGTTCGATCGGTTTCCCGGCGCCGGGTACTTATAAGGAGTTTTCCGAGCTGAGCAGCATCAAAGAGGAACCGGGTGTTCCGAGTGCGACAGATATGATTAAACGTTCCGTCGAAGGGCATGAAGCGGTGGTCCGCACCGCCCGCTCGCTGTTCCCGGTGGTAGAGTCAGCCAGCGACGAAGCCACCGCCGACCTCCTCACCCAGCGCATCCAACTCCACGAAAAAACCGCCTGGATGCTGCGTAGTCTGCTCGAATAATGTGAATCATGGGCGTTTGGTAACGGCGGATGCGGGCTGTGCCCTTATCCGCCCTACGCCGACCTCCGCACCATCCGTAGGGCGGATAAGCGAAGCGCATCCGCCGTTACCCTATATCCCACCCGCAGCACTACGATGCGAAGCTGCCAATCCGACACCTCTCTACTGGCACCCCCTGCGATACAGCGGCCCTCTCTGCTATCATGCCGTGCTTAATCATCCGAGCTGGCTATGTCTGAATCCGAAACACCGACCCTCGACCAATTTCCCCAACGCCTCGACCTCAGCCGCGTACTGAGTCGGGACCGGTTTCGTCTGTCCAAAGGCTGGCAGGCCATCCAGGAGCGGCTCAAGGCCGGCCAACCGGTCGACAAAGACCAGAGCAAATGGCTGGAACACTGGCAACGCTCCCAACAGCGGTTTGAGCAACGCGAACAACACCGGCCACAGACCATCGTGTATCCGGACCTGCCGATCAGCGACAAGCGGGACGAAATCGCCGAACTGATTCGCGATAATCAGGTAGTGGTGCTGGCCGGGGAAACCGGCTCCGGGAAAACCACCCAGCTCCCCAAAATCTGTCTCGAACTGGGGCGGGGTGTCAGCGGCATGATTGGCCATACCCAGCCCCGGCGGGTGGCCGCGCACACCGTCTCCCAGCGTATTGCCGAGGAGCTTCAGTCGCCCCTGGGCGAGCTGGTGGGTTACCAGGTGCGGTTTTCCGACCAGACCAGTGAGCAGAGCCTGGTCAAGGTCATGACCGACGGGATACTGCTGGCGGAAATCCAGAACGATCGCTTTCTGTCCCGCTACGACACCCTGATTATCGACGAGGCCCACGAACGCAGCCTCAATATTGACTTCCTGCTCGGGTTTCTCAAACAGTTGCTGCCCAAGCGCCCGGATCTGAAGGTCATCATCACCTCCGCCACGATCGATCTGGAGCGGTTTTCCCAACACTTTGACGATGCCCCCATCATCGAAGTGTCCGGTCGTACCTATCCGGTGGATGTCTGGTATCGGCCGCCGTTGGACAGCGATAGCGAGGGGGACGACAGCTACCAGCCGATACTCGACGCCATTCACGAAATTGAAACCCACGAGCGCAGCGTCGGCAAGGGCGCCCGCGGTGGTGACATACTCGTGTTTCTCAGTGGTGAACGGGAAATTCGCGAGGCCGCGCGCAGTATTCGCCAAGCGGGTTTTCAGCACCTGGAGGTGCTGCCGTTCTACGCCCGCTTGAGCATGGCCGAACAGCAAAAGGTTTTTGCGCCGCACAAGGGGCGGCGGGTGGTGCTCGCCACCAACGTGGCGGAAACGTCAATCACCGTACCTGGCATCCGCTATGTGATCGATCCGGGTTTTGCCCGACTCAGTCGCTACAGCTACCGGACCAAAGTGCAGCGCCTGCCGGTCGAGCCGGTGTCCCAGGCCAGCGCCAATCAGCGCAAGGGGCGCTGCGGTCGGGTGGCGGAGGGTATCTGTATCCGCCTGTACAGCGAAGAGGACTTCCTGGCGCGCCCCGAATTTACCGATGCGGAAATTCTGCGCACCAATCTCGCGGCGGTGATCCTGCAGATGCTGCAACTGCGCATGGGGGATATTCATCGGTTTCCGTTTATCGACCCGCCGGATCGGCGCCTGATCAACGATGGTTTCAAGCTGTTGGAAGAGCTGCAGGCGGTCAATGGCAAGGGGCGTCTGACCCCCACCGGTAAACAGCTCACCCGCCTACCGCTGGATCCACGGTTGTCCAGAATGCTGATGGCCGCCAGTGAGCTGGGCTGCGTGCGGGAGCTGTTGATCATTACCAGTGCCCTGTCCGTGCAGGACCCACGGGAGCGACCGGCGGACAAACAGCAGGCGGCGGATCAGTCCCATCGTCGTTTTTGGCACGAGCAATCGGACTTTCTCGGCTTTGTGAATCTGTGGGATTATTTTGAACAGTTGCGTCAGGACCTGTCTCAGAATCAGATGCGCAAACAGTGCAAGAAAGAGTTTCTGAACTACGTTCGCTGGCGTGAATGGCGGGACATTCACCATCAGCTGAAAGTCAGCCTGCGGGATCTCAAACTCAAGGAGAACAGCGAGCCGGCGGACTATGAGGTGGTGCACCGCGCGCTGCTGACCGGTCTGTTGGGCAACCTGGGCTTCAATGTGGAGGACCGCGAATACCTGGGGGCGCGCAATCGCAAATTCATGATTTTCCCGGGCTCGTCCCAGTTCAAGAAAACGCCCAAGTGGCTGGTGGCGGCCGAGCTGTTGGAAACCTCCCGACTTTACGCCCACACGGTGGGCAAGATTGATCCCCAGTGGGCGTTGAGTGCGGCCAAACACCTGGTCAAGCGTCATTACTTTGAGCCTCACTACGACCCGAAGAGCGGACGGGTGAAGGCCTACGAGAAGGTGTCTCTGTACGGACTGGTGTTGGTCGAAAAGCAACGCGTCGATTTCACCGATATCGAACCGGCCACCTGTCGCGAGGTGTTTATTCGCTCCGCGCTGGTGGAGGGCCGTTACGCCAAGAAATCGGAACGGGGCGGGCCCGCAAAATTCTTTGCTCATAACCAGCGTCTGGTGGCTGAACTGGATGAGCTGGAGGCGAAAAGTCGGCGTCGGGACATTCTGGCCGATGATGAGGCCCTGTATCAGTTTTATGACGAGCGGATTCCCGATTCGGTGGCCAGTCGCGCCAGCTTCGATCAGTGGCGCAAAGCCGTAGAGCAGGACCAGCCACGCTTGCTGTTTATCGAGCGCGAGCAACTGATGCAGCGCGACGCCGGGGAGGTGACCGAGGCGCAGTTCCCCGACGCATTGACCTGGCGCGGCGTCAGTTTTCCGCTGAAATATCAGTTTGAACCCGGTCACGAGGACGACGGGGTGAATCTGCAGGTGCCCGTCAGCCTATTGCATCAGGTGCCGGAAAAACGCCTCGAGTGGTTGGTGCCCGGCTTGCTGCGCGACAAGTGCATCAGTCTGATCAAGGGGTTGCCCAAGCAGTGGCGCAAGCACTTTGTGCCGGTACCGGATGTGGTGGACCGGGCCTTGACCGGCATGCAGCCGGACAACACCTCGTTGACCGATGCCCTGGCTCACCAACTCAAGCGTCAGACCCTGGTCGAGGTGCCGCCCGAGGCTTGGGACGACACCCGCATTGACGATTTTTACCGGGTCAATATCCAGGTGCTGGACGAGCGGGGGCGCTGTATCGCCCGGGGTCGGGATCTGGCGGTGCTGCGCGAGCGCTATCGGGAGCAGGCCCAGGAGAAAATTCAATCGGCAGCGGTGGGCATCGAGCGCGACCAGCTGACCCAATGGGACTGGGACACACTGCCGGAGGAGGTGCAGCTCAAGCGCGGCGGTATCCAG
This sequence comes from Marinimicrobium sp. UBA4509, assembly GCF_002388575.1. NCBI lineage: Bacteria > Pseudomonadati > Pseudomonadota > Gammaproteobacteria > Cellvibrionales > Cellvibrionaceae > Marinimicrobium > Marinimicrobium sp. UBA4509. The sequence goes on along the minus strand of NZ_DGMV01000051.1, from coordinate 8,235 downwards.
TTACGGGCTTACCCGGCGCTGGTGGACAAGCGCGATTCGGTGGCCATTGCGGTGTTGGATGAAGCGGCGGATGCCGCCTATCAGACCCAGCGCGGGCTGGCGCGGCTGATTCTGTTGGAGCTTTCCCAGACCCGAAAGTACCTGCACAAAGAGCTCCTGAAAAAAGACGAGCTGGCTCTGTCGGTGGCGGAGATGGGTAAGCGCGATGCGGTGGTTGATGACCTGCTTCTGGCGGCCGTGGCGAACTGGTTACCACTGAACGAATTGCCCCGAACGGCACCGGCCTATGAGCGTTGCAAGCAGGCGGTGCGCGAAGGGTTGGTGATACAGGCGCAAGGTTTGGCGGACGTGCTCTCCACCAGTCTGCACTCGCTGGTCAAGATCAAAAAGCAGCTTAAGCAGCACCGCACTCAGTTGCCACTGGCGTTTACCTTGTCGGACATCCGCACCCAACTGGCCCACCTGTTTTACCCCGGTATGCTGTATCGCACTCCGGAGGACTGGCTTCGCCAGTACCCACGGTATATGCAGGCGCTGGAAATTCGGCTGGAAAAGGCGCCTCTGGACCCGAACAAGGATCGCCGCCTGGTGGATGAGCTGGCGCCCTTCTGGGAGCGCCTGGAGCCTTTCTGGACGGATCGCGACGGTCAGGCGTTGGCGTTGAATGAGGCGCTTCAGGGGTACCGGTGGAGCCTGGAGGAATTCCGGGTGTCGCTCTTTGCCCAGACGCTGAAAACCCGCATGCCGGTCTCTGCCAAGCGCCTGGAAAAGCAGTGGCAGGAACTGGAAGCGGAGCGCACCTGATTTGGAGTGGAAAGGGCACTCTCGACGCTGGCCGGGTGAGGGGGTGACTCAGGGATTGCGGCGTCGTCCCGGCTGGGTGTTGGTGGACAACCAGTATTCGCTGACCTGCTGCAACAGGTCGGCAAAACTTTCAAAATCAACGGGTTTGCACAGGTAGCTGTTGACACCCAACTGGTACCCTTGAAGGATATCTGATTGCTCGTCGGATGTGGTCAATATGACGACCGGTGTGTAGCGGTATTCCGGGGTCGAGCGGATCTGTCGAAGCACTTCAAAGCCGCTCACCCCGGGGCAGGTCCAGGTCCAGAATCACCAGGCTGGGGGCCCACTCGGTGGCGCGGTCCGCATGGCGGCCCGTGGCGAAGAGAAACTCCAGGGCTTCTTCCCCGTTTCGGACCTCTGGATGTCGTAGTGACGGCCAACCTGGCCAAACCCGAACAGCGCGAGCTCGGCCTCGTCCGGGTCATCCTCAACTAATAGTATGGTGTCCCTGTTCACGGTCAGTGTTCCTTTCCCACAACGTGAAATAAAAGGTGGCTCCTTCACCCGGGCGGGACTCCGCCCAGATTCGTCCACCGTGTCGGGTGATGATACGCTGAACCGTGGCCAGTCCGATACCCACCCCCTCAAATTCCTCCGCCTTGTGCAGGCGGCTGAAGGGCGCGAACAGCCGGTCGGCGTATTGCATGTCGAAGCCATCGCCCCGGTCACTGACAAAGTAAATGCGCTCGCCATCCTCCTCTCGAAAACCGAACGCGACGTGCGTCTCCGGGAGATGACCGGAATATTTCCAAGCGTTGTCAATGAGGTTACTTAGTAGCATATCGAACAGATGACTATCAACCGGGGCGCGTACATCATCCTGAATTTGCGGGTGTACCTCACGTTCTGGCTCGCGCTCTTGATACTGATTGATCAGGTGATGCACCTTGGCGGACAAGTCGACAATCTCGACCTTCAGTTCGCCCTGGGTCGCCCGGGACAGGCGCAGAAAGCTGTCGATCATCTCGGACATTTCCCGGGTGCCGACGGCAATGCGGTCCAGGTAGTGCCGTCCCTGGTCGTCCACCTGCTCGTGGTAGCGGTCATTCAGAATGCGCCGAAAGCCCTCAATGCGCCGCAGTGGCGCTCTCAGGTCGTGAGAGACGGAGTAACAGAAGCTGGCCAGCTCGGCATTCGCCGCTTCGAGCTCGGCGGTGCGCTGGCGCACGCGTTGTTCCAGCACCGAGTTAAGGCGTTTGACCTCCTCCTCGGCCTGACGGCGGGCGACGATATCTTTGGCCAGGGCATTGTTGACCTCATGCATATGATCATAGGCCTGACGCAGGTTTTTACTCAGCGTGTTGAAGGCGGTGACCACCTGGTCGAGCTCATCGGGTTCCGGTGGGGGGTGCCGGTTCAGCGCAAGAGGCGGCTGTTGTTGACTGATCTCAAACCGACTGACCCGATCGGAAATGTGCACCAGGTGCGAGGTGATCAGTCGGGCCACAATATAAAGAATGAACATCGACACCAGAAAGGTTTTCACGCCCTGACTCAAGAGAATGACCACGGCCTTCTGCTGCAGGCGGGCGTACACTTCGCTCAGGGAGGCCTCTACCGTCAGCGTGCCGATCTGGCGGGGGCCGGAGGCGAGGATATGGATCACCGGGTAGTGCCGGGTGATGACGTTTTTACTGTCGCCTTCGCCGCGGCTCAAAGCCAGGGGGTCGGCGACGTTATCCGAACTCTCCCGCACGGACACCGACTGGATATCCGGTAGTTGATGGATTCCCTCAAGTTGCAGACGCAACTGTTGTACGTCCAGATTCCACAGGCTGGCGCTGATGCTGCCAAGGTAGCTGCCCTCGATATCATCCAGCCGGTTCTTGATGGTGCCCACGTCGCGGTGATAGTCGGTGTAGAGCTGTATCAGGGTAGCGACCAGAGTGATCAGTGAGCTGAACAGGATGATCTGCACCAACAGGCGCTGCCCGATGCCCGAACGCTTCAGGTCACGCAGGCTGGCAAGGCCGGGAATCCGAAAAACCATGGAGTGATAATCCGTTAGAAGTGGTACAGATCGGTGATTTCTTCCAGACGGCCGGACTGTTTCAGGGTTTCAATGGCCGCATTCAGCGAGGGCATCAACGCCAGTTGGGTGGATTGCCGTGAGCACTGGAATACCAGCGGAATGTCGGTCAGTTTCAGGGCCGGTGCCAGCATATCCCCCAGCCCGTTTTCGTTGGCCAGGAACTTGAGCGTGGGGATGGCACCGGCGACGCCGGCGACCCGCTGACGATCCAGCTTGCGCAGCGCGATCAGATAGTCGGTGTCGTACACCTTGTTGATGGCCTCGTCCTGATCGAACTCCGGTGATATGGCGGAGCCACGCAGCAGAGAAATGGTGGTGCCCTGTAGGTCGGCATAGTCATCAATGGGGTTGCCTTTGTGGGACAGAATGCCCACGTCATGATCCGCCACCAGCTCGCCATGAATCACAATGGATTCGTCCCGGGGAACCAGGATGGTGCAGTCATGAGTACCAGCCTCCAACTCCCGATCGACACGCGCGAAGGGCGTCAGCGTGGTCTCGATGGTCAACCCGGTGAGCTCGGACAGAGCGTCCACAATCGCCACGAAGGCGCCTTCCTTTTGCCCGGTTTCGGGATTGTTGGATGCCCAGGGGGCGACGTCAATGGTAATAAATTTCAATGGGGTCTCGGGGGGGGCGTCCGATACGCTTTGGTCCGCAGCCGTAGGCAGGGCGAGTAGCAGCGCGACTCCGCTCAGAGTAAGGGTAATAGGGCGAAGGAATGTACGGAACAATGGCGTTTTTTTCACCGAAAACCTCATTTGCACGTTGTTTGTAGGCAGGTTTGTCTGAAAGTTGTCGCTTCTTTCGGGTTTGAGTGTTGACAATTCCGGGAGCGTCATAAATTTGACTAATTATTGATCATTTTGATGATTTTGTGGCCAGACTGGTGGCCCGTTCCGTCTGAATCCTAGCACAGCCGTTCCGGCACGGCGGGGATTTTGCCGGTCTACGCCTGAAACGAATTCAAAAACAGTCGATTTAACAACCGGTTATCTTCATCCTGTGAGTCTGTCAAAAATTTCGACTTCAAAAAATAACGTGAAGCGTACCGAAAGGGTCGCATTTTTGCACTGAGCTATTTGATGCCACACCGATCTGGTGGGCACATTTCATTAAATAGCTGAGGTGGAAATCATGAAGCAGCGTATTGTACTTGTCGTCGGTGACAAGTTTTCAGCCTATGTACAGGGCAAAGATGCCATAACCTACTCCAATCTGCGTGGCCTGTTGAGTCTGTCCATTCCATTGGTACCCGGCCAGGGGCGAACCGTATTGGTTCCCGGTCAGGGTCTGAGTGATGAGAATGTAAGGCAGTTACTGGAGCAGGCTGCTCAGTCGCCTAACCTGAGTCAGTTTGATTTTACGCTGTGGCACAGTCTACCGACCCGCGCTCCGGCCACTCTTACCCACAAGCATCGTCCGGAAAATACCCTGATTTCCGTTCCGGTCCGGCAGACCGCAGACTGCTTTACCATGCATTTGCTGATTGATGAGCAGTGCGAACTGATGCAAGACCACCAGAGCGGTCAACACGTCCAGGGTATGATTCTGATCGAGGCCGCCCGTCAGGGGATGTTGGCCGTGGTTGAGCAGTACTTTCTTCCGGATAACGAGGTGGATTACGCCTTCGTCCTGAACGACATGTCCGTCAAGTACAATAACTTTGCCTTTCCGGTGTCGGCCACCATTGAGTGTCGGATTCTGGAGCAGAGCACGGATAACCCGCGGAAGTTGAGTTTTGTGACCGAGGCGGTGGTGCAACAGTGCGGGATGGATGTCTCCTCACTGACCTTCACCTTTGCCGCCATGGACAAGGCCCGGATCGGCAAACGCGAAGCGACCATGGCGGCCAAGGCGCAACAGGCGCATCTGGCGTTTGTGGACGGTCAGCTCCAGGCGCAGAGTGCAGCGGCTGCCTATGCCGAGATGTTGCAGCGCGTCGATAACTTCTGAGTCGCAGGGAGGTGTTTTCATGACGGCATTACCGACATTGACACAAGAGTATGTGTTTTTTGATGTTGACGACACGCTGATTTCGATCAAAAGCATGCTCAGCTTTCAGACCTTCTGGTATCACCGAACCGGTGACGATGAAGGGCAGCGCGCTTACGAACAGGACCTGCGCCAGCACTTGCACCCCGGAGCCTCCTGGGAGTTTCTTAACCGCCTGTATTACCGCCATTTCAAGGGCCGGTGTCCTCAAGAGGTCCGTGCCATGGGGAGGGTCTGGTTTGATGAAATGCGTCACGGCCAGGCGCCGTTTTATCACCCCCGTCCATTGGCCGAACTGCGCGCCCATCAGCGGGCGGGGCGAGAAGTGGTGTTTGTATCCGGTTCTTTTCCGGCACTGCTTGAGCCGATTGCGCAGGAGTTACAGGTGCAGCATCTGCTGTCGACCCGCCTGGCGGTCCATCAGGGGCGCTATACCGGTGAAATTCTCCCGCCCCAGACCATCGGCTCCGGCAAGGTGGAGGCGTTGACACAGTTCCTGGAGGCTCAGAGCGCTGTGCCTGAACACTGTTTTGCCTATGGCGATGATGTGTCGGACTTCCCGATGCTCAGTGCCGTCGGTCAACCGACGGTGGTCAGTGGTGGACGGGAGTTGGAGGCGAAAGCGAGAGCGATGGGTTGGTGGGTAATTGCCCCTGCCTGAGGCGCTGGTTGAAATAACAATTCAGCATTCTCTTGAGAGTGAACCTTTGACTCCCGCAGCAACCCCTGCGGGAGTTCTTTTATCCGTCAGGCTGATTTTCTGAAAACGACGGCTGTTCCTGAACCGCTTTTTCGAGCAACGGACGAAGCTGCTCCAACGGCAGTGGATGACTGAACAGATAGCCCTGCCCCTGATCGCAGCCATGAGCTTTCAGAAACTGACGTTCAAGATCCGATTCAATCCCCTCCGCCACAATCTCCATACCCAGGCCGTGTCCCATGGTGATGATGGTGTCAATCAGCCGCGCCGTATGCGTATTGATTCCGATGTTGCAGACAAAGCTGCGATCAATTTTCAGTGTGTGGAATGGGTAGTTCTGAAGGTAGCCCAACGAAGAGTACCCGGTACCAAAGTCGTCAATCGACAATCGTACGCCCATGTCACAAAGGCGCTGGATGTTTTCCTGCGTCGAGTCGGAATTATCCACCAGCATTCGCTCGGTAATTTCCAGCTCCAGCTGTGAGGGCGTGACACCGTTGGCGGTCAGTTGTTCGGCAACGTATTGATGGAACCCGGGCATCTGCAATTGCTGGGAGGAGATATTCAGAGTCAGGCGCATGGTTTCGTTGCTATCCGAAAGCCAAGGCGCCATCGTCCGTAGGGCACTGCGCAGAACCCAGTTGTCGATCGCGCGGATCATTCCGATCTCTTCCGCCAGTGGAATAAACCGGTAGGGTCCCCAGAGGCTGCCGTCGGGCTGGCGCCAGCGGACCAGGGCCTCGACGCCGGTGACAAAGTTTCCCTCGAGTGAATAGATGGGCTGGTAGTGCAGGGTCAGCTCACCTTTGTCCAGAACCCGCCTCAGTCGTCCCTCGAGCTCCAACCGTTCAATCAATTGCTGATTGATCTCTTCGGTGAAGAAATGATACTGATTGCGCCCCAGGTCCTTCGCCTTGTACATCGCCAGGTCGGCATTGCGCAGAACCAGGTGGGGGTTTTTTCCGTCTTCGGGGTAGAGCGCAATACCGATGCTGGCGGTGACCCGGTATTGCTTTCCGATGATAGTGAAGGGGCGCTCAAACTGCTGGATGATCTGCTCGGCCACTTTTTGGGCCTCGCGGGCGGAGTCGACTTTGGGCATGATCACTACAAACTCGTCGCCGCCCATCCGTACCAGCGTGTCGCCGCCGCGGATGCAACCGCTGAGGCGCCCGGCGGACTCTTTCAGAAGGTTGTCGCCAATACTGTGTCCAAGACTGTCGTTCACATTCTTGAAGTGATCAAGGTCAATGACCAGCAGGGCACACTTGTGATCATCCCGCTGGGCCGCCTCCAGGGCGACGCTCATCCGGTCGATCATCAGCACCCGGTTGGCCAGGCCGGTCAGTTGGTCGTAGTGCGCCTGACGCAACAGCTGTTCTTCATAGCTGCGCCGAACCGTCACGTCCTCTTTGATGACGACGTAGTGGGTGATCCGGTTGTCCGTGTCAGTTAGGGGGGAGACGCTGACTTGCTCCCACAGCAGTTGCCCGTCCCGGCGGGCGCTGCAGAACTCGCCACTCCATTCCCGGCCACCGCTGACGGTCGACCACAGCTCGGATAAAGCCTGGGCGCTGTCCTGGTCAACCATGGAGAAACCCAACTCGCGGCCGGTGGCTTCCTCGGCGGAATAGCCGGTCAGTTCCTCAAACCGGGGGTTCACGTACTCGATGTTGCCGCTGGGGTCAGTGATCACGACCGAAACCGGGCTTTGCTCAACCGCACGGGACAGCACTCTGACCCGCTCTTCGGCCTTGCGCCGTTTGGCGCGAATTTCCGCCTCTCGAAGTTCCCGCTCGACAGCGGGCAGCAGACGTGCAAGAGCATGTTTGTCCATGAAGTCGTGGGCGCCCTGCTTGAGCAGGTTGACGGTGTCTTCGGCTTGCACTGCGCCCGACATGATGATGAAAGGGATGTCCTGTCCGCTTCGTTTCAAAGCGGCCAGCGCATCCTCGGCGCTGAAGCGCGGCAGGCGATAGTCGCAGATGATCAGGTCCCAGGGTTGCTCCAGCGCCGCTTCCAGGTCCGGCGCCGTTTCGACCCGATGGCAGTGAGGATCAAAACCGCCGCGAACCAGCTCGGCGGTGGTGAGCTCGGCGTCTGCTTCGGAGTCTTCAATAAACAATACTTTCAGCGATGTGGCCATGAATAATCCGTAAGTGCCGACGGAAATTGGTATTTTACAGGCATCTGGGCTATTTCAAGAGTAAGGCATCAAGAGAATAGCCGCACAATCGTTGATGCGTCAGTGGTCGGGATGCCAAACGCGGCCCGATAGTAATTACTGTAGTCGGTTCGCCGGGAAAAAGCGAAGCTCGGCGGTGCCGGCCCGGTCAGGACGGGGGCGGCGCGCAATGAATTACAGATTGTCATAAAAATGTCATTATTACGACATAAAATGTTCACGTAACGGACATTAAACCGACACCAAAGTGACATATTTGAGCCGGTTTTCGGTAGAATGGCCCGGTTTTCAAATGACGTGGTAGTGACTCTGGTTGTCTTTACAGCCTATTTAAACACCCGACTGCAAGTTAGGAGTCTTCAATACCCACAAGCAAACTGAAAGGAAAAAACCACTATGAGCAAGAAATATTTGGGCTTGGCTTTGGCGATTTCTGCAGCTTCCGCCGCACAGGCCGGAACTGTTACGACCAGCGGC
>NZ_DGMV01000038.1:20880-21473 GCF_002388575.1 Marinimicrobium sp. UBA4509 | reverse complement strand
ATGGGTTCACGGCGGGTCTCCGAAGGGTTTACCCTGCCTCCGCCCGGACGACCTGACAAGCACCAAGTCGGACGTTACGATTAGGACCCAGCCGAATCACAATAAGCCTGGGCTTCAGCCACATCCAGCGAGCCTTCATAAATCGCCCGGCCGGTAATCGCTCCGGTAATGCCCTGATCGGATACCTGACGCAACGCCTTGATATCATCCATATTGGTAATACCGCCAGAGGCGATCACCGGAATGCTCGAAGCGTTCGCCATCGCCAGCGTCTGCTCCACATTCACGCCCTGCATCATACCGTCGCGGGCAATATCCGTGTAGACAATCGCACTGACGCCATCTTTCTCAAAACGCTTCGCCAGATCCGTCGCCTTCACCTCAGACACCTCGGCCCAACCATCCGTCGCCACCAGACCGTCTTTGGCATCCAGACCGACAATGATATGCCCCGGAAAACGGCGGCACATCTCGGTCACAAACTCCGGTTCCTTCACCGCCTTGGTGCCGATAATCACATACTGGACGCCCGCCTGCAGGTAATGCTCGATCGTCTCGGCGCTGCGGATACCGCCGCCGATCTGGATCGGCAG
>NZ_DGMV01000038.1:20464-20689 GCF_002388575.1 Marinimicrobium sp. UBA4509 | reverse complement strand
GCCGTTCAGGTCCACCAGGTGCAACCGGCGGCAACCGGCGGCAACCCAGCGTTTGGCCATGGCGACCGGGTCGTCAGAGAATACGGTGGAGTCGTCCATCAGGCCCTGGCGCAGTCGTACGCATTGGCCGTCTTTCAAATCAATGGCGGGGATAATCAGCATTTGGTTGTGGGTCCAGTCATTCAGTTTCGAGGGACATTCTTTACGGCGGATGCGGCCTTCGGC
>NZ_DGMV01000038.1:11814-20199 GCF_002388575.1 Marinimicrobium sp. UBA4509 | reverse complement strand
ATAAGGCCGAAGGCCGCATCCGCCGTTACCAAAAGTCAGGGCTTGCCATTCCAATCCACAAAATTGCGCAACAACTGCAACCCGGCCGTATGGCTTTTCTCCGGGTGGAATTGCACGGCAAACAGGTTGTCCTGGGTCAGCGCCGCCGCGAAGGTGGTGCCATAGTCGCAGGTGCCGGCCACCTGCTCGGGGTTGCCGGCCTCCACATAGAAGCTGTGCACGAAGTAAAAGCGCGCGTCCTGCTCGATGCCCGCCCAGAGCGGGTGGTGAGTGTGGTGGACCTGGTTCCAGCCCATGTGGGGCACCTTCAGGCGTTGGCCGTCGGCGTCTTTCAGGTCGGCGCCAAAGTAGCGCACCTTCCCCGGCAGCAGACCGATGCAGTCTACGCCACCGTTCTCTTCGCTGCGGTCCATCAGCGCCTGCATGCCGACGCAGACGCCCAGCACGGGCTTGCCGCTGGCGACCTGCTCGCGCAGCAGTTCATCAAATTTCAGGCGCTTGATTTCCGCCATGCAATCGCGAATGGCGCCTACCCCGGGGAACAACACCCGGTCGGCGGCGCTCACCTGGGCCGGATCACTGGTGACCAGTACCTCGGCTTCAGGTGCGACGTGCTCCAGTGCACTGGCCACCGAGTGGAGATTGCCCATGCCGTAATCGATGACCGCTATCTGTTGGCTACTCATAACTTACAGGCTGCCCTTGGTGGAGGGCATCACGCCCGCCATGCGGGGGTCTTCCTCCAGCGCCATCCGCAGTGCCCGGCCAAAAGCCTTGAACACCGTCTCGATCTGGTGGTGGGCATTGTGACCGCGCAGGTTATCGATGTGCAGGGTCACCTGGGCGTGGTTGACGAAACCGTGGAAAAATTCGGAAAACAGTTCAGTATCGAACTTGCCGATGCGCTTCTGAGTGAACGGAATGTCCATCATCAGACCGGGACGACCGGAAAAGTCGATCACCACCCGCGACAGCGCTTCGTCCAGGGGAACATAGGCGTGGCCATAGCGGCGGATGCCTTTTTTGTCCCCCACGGCCTTGGCCACCGCCTGCCCCAAGGTGATACCAATGTCTTCCACCGTGTGGTGGTCATCGATATGGGTGTCGCCATCGCAGGTGATGTCCAGATCGATCATGCCGTGGCGGGCGATCTGGTCCATCATGTGCTCCAGGAATGGCACTCCAGTGTCGAACACGCCCTTCCCTTCACCGTCCAGATCCAGGCTGACGCTGATTTTGGTTTCCAGGGTATTGCGATTGACTTGGGCGCGACGGTTGGCCATAGGATCTCCAGAGACCGGGAAGCAAAAGCGGAATTATACCGCCAGTGCCCCACTGCTGTCATGGTGAAAGCCCCCGACAGGGGCAATGAAAGCATCTGGTTCAGGGAGCAAGTTTGCTAAACTGCCGGTTTTTGATCTGGAGTTCGCCATGCGTGTCCCCCGGGTGTTTACCGACCAGCCCCTGCAGGCCGGATCCACCGTGACTCTTGAAGAGGCGCCCTCCCGCCACCTGGCCAAAGTACTGCGCATGACGCCGGGGCGGGAACTGATTCTGTTTAACGGTCAGGGCGGTGAGTTTACCGCCACTCTGACCGAGTTGGGTAAAAAAACCGTCGAGGCCACACTGGACGCCTTTACCGCCGAGGATCGGGAGTCGCCCCTGGATCTGGAGCTGGCCATTGGCCTGTCTCGGGGGGACCGGATGGACTGGGTGATCCAGAAAGCCACCGAGCTGGGCGCCACCCGAATCACGCCGCTGTTTACCGAACGCACGGAAGTGAAACTCAAGGGCGATCGACTCGAGAAGAAGTGGGAACACTGGCGTCAGGTGATCATCAGCGCCTGCGAGCAGTGCCAGCGAAACCGTTTGCCCACCCTGGCGCAACCTCAGGCGCTGGCGGACTGGCTGGCCGCCGAGCGGACCGCCGGCACTCGCCGATTTGTCCTTCATCACCGCGACAGCAAAGGGCTCCCGGCCCAAGAAGCGCTCACTCACGTGAGTCTCCTGGTGGGACCGGAAGGGGGGCTATCGGAAGAGGAGATCGAGCAGGCTCGGGCATTCGGTTGTGAACCCCTGACGCTCGGCCCCAGAGTAATGCGCACCGAAACCGCCCCGGTAGCGGCCATCAGCCTGGCGCAGTACCTCTGGGGAGATTGGCGCTGAGGCCACCACCAGCGCGGTTTTACAGACTGCTAGAGGAAGAGGACGACGAGCTGGAAGAGGCCGAATCGGAACTGAGGCCGTCCACTTCCTCGACCACAATCAGGTCCGCACGGGACTCGACATAGTGGAACTCCCAGGTACGGAAGGGAATCTCGTCATCGCAAATGGCGTCTTCGTCCGCCTCGCTGAGGCGGTAGTTGAACACCACTTCAACGACGTTTTCATCCTCGGTAATGCTGAACGCGCGAACCCGGTTCAGGTTCAGTTGTTGCGCACACTCGCTGTCGTCGAACCAACCGCTGTCATACAGAATCACCTGCCCGGCCTCAAAATCCGGGGCCACCACGAAATCATCGATATCCCGGTAGGCGTCGATCAGAAATTCGTAGTCTTCCAGGTCGCGAATGATCTCGATGCGCCGACTGTCGACATCCGTCGCGGGAAACCCGGTGTTGTTCCGGTCGGTAGTGCTGTTTTCGTACACAAAGCTGACCGCGACCGGGTCGCGAATTTCTTCAGGCTCGGAGGGGTTGAAAGCTTCTTCGCGCTCACCGCCGCAGCCGATGAGGATTGTGGCCAGCATCGTGGTGATGCCGGCCGTCAGGGTATGGGTTTTCATCCGTCAGTTTCTCCGCGAGGCGGCTCCTTATCGATACCGTCTGATGGGTACAGTCTGGTTGTTGGTCGACCCGAGTCTTCAGACGCGGGTTTTCAGATAGTCCAGGACGCGCTGCTCGAGACCGGGCACATCGGGAATGACCGCGTCTTCCCCCGCCCAGCTGACCTGCATCAGCTCGTAGGGGTTGGTGGGCGAGGCATCGCGCACCTGCAGCTCTTCCGGGGTCACACGGGCCAAGCGCGGCAAGCCCTGAGCAATAAGAGCCACAAAGTGAATATGTTCACTCACCCCGGTGGTATTGAACACGGCTACCCGGGCATAGTTCCCCGGGGTGGGACGAGGCTGGCCATTGAGGCACTCGAAGGAGGCCAGGGGGATGGTCAGATCCCGCCAATGATAGTCGCCCAGATACCAGTCTGGAGCGCCCGGTACATGATCTATCTGACCGACCGGGACAATCTCCGCTACCGAGACGTTGGGTACCAGCAGGGTCTGACCCTGCAGGGGAATCAACAGACTGGCCACTTCCCGGACTTCCGGCGTTTCAGTGAGCTGCGGGGCTTTCATAGGGTCGGACTTCCTCAATCAGTGTTTGCGCTGAAGCGCGGCAGTGGGCACTCAGGCGGTTCGCCAATTCCCCGGGGGTGCCGGTCAACTCGACCGCACCGGTCGCCAGGGCGGCATCGGGCATGGAGGCGCTGGTACAGCTCTGGGGCGTCTGGGCCCAGACCTTGCCCCCGCGCTGACGCACCAGCCGGCAGGCCGCCGCGCCATCATTTCCCATCCCGGTAAAAACAATCAACCCCAGTTGTTCGCCGTAGACCCGGGCGGCGTTCGCCACCAGTTGGTCCACCGAAGGGGCATAGGGGCCACCCCAGGGCTCATCGGCAATGGCCACAGTGCCATTGTCCAACAGGTCCACCCGCTCACAGGCCGTCACGATCAATAGCTGGTTGGCCTGTATCACCGCGCCATCGCTGGCCAGGGCCGCCGGGTACGGACTCTGGCTCATCATGCGCACCAGGGTGCCGGTGTAACTGGTATCAATGTGCTGCACGTAGATGAAAGCGACGCCCAGCCCCGGGGGCAGTGACGACAGAAAATCCTTCACCGCCGCCGGGCCACCGGTTGAGGCGGCCAGGACCCACAGCGCCTTGGCCCGGGGCACCCGCTGCAGGTTGATATCCCCCGCCAACTGCCGCAACTTCGCCAGGGTACGCTTGAGCCAGGCGTTGTGTTCCTCACTACCGGGCCGGTATTCACTGCTGTCGCTGATGATCAGCGGTGCATCGCTGTGCTCAAGGAGCGCCTGTACCGGCTCGGGTGGCTCGGCGTCCGGATCGAGTGCCACATCCACCACCCAGGCATCGGCGCTGTCCGGGGTCGGGCCGTCCATTTGGCACTGATCAAGCATGAGCGAGGCCACCAGCTCGTGGCCCGCCTCGCGCGCGCTCAGGGCCAGGTACTGACGCTTGAGCGGGCTATCGACCAGCAAACCAATTCGCAAGCCCGTCACGGTCAATGCGCCTGCGCTTTTTCCAGAAGCTCGCGGATGTTATTGAGCAGCAGCTCCTCCTGGTAGGGCTTGCCCATGTATTTGTCCACACCGATATTGAAGGCCCGCTCCCGGTGTTTTTCCCCGGTACGGGAGGTAATCATGATGATCGGGATGTCCTTCAGCCGCGAGCTACTGCGCATATTGCTGGCCACTTCGAAGCCGTCCATGCGCGGCATTTCGATATCCAGTAGCATGACATCTGGGATATGGTCCTGGAGCGTAAGCAGTGCTTCGGCACCATCTTTGGCGGTAATGACCCGGAAGCCCTCGCGCTCCAGGAAGCGACCGGTGACTTTGCGCACGGTCACGGAATCATCCACCACCATGACCACTTTTTCCTGTTCATCATCGCGTCCGTAGGGCGTCTCGGCCGGCTCCAGCAGGGTGGCATTGGGCATGCCCAGCGCCAGCTTTTCACGCATGAGGGCGTGGGGATCGAGAATCACCACCACGCTACCGTCACCCATGACCGTGGCGCCGGACACCCCGCTGACCGAACTGAACTGCATGCCCAGGGTTTTCACCACAATTTCACTGCTGCCCAGCAGGCGATCAACCTGCAGTGCCACGGTATGTTCGGCGCTGCGTACCAGCACCACCGGCAGTGGCAGAGACTGACCATCGAGCTTCGGACGGGCATCGCTGTCGAGCATCGTGCCCAGATAACGGACCTGATACTCCTCACCCGCGTATTCGAAGCGCGCACTCTCATCGGAGTAATAGTGTTCCAGCTCAAAGGGGCTGACGCGCACAATACCTTCGATAGTGTTGAGCGGAACCGCGTAGTAGTCGTCGCCAATCTGAATCATGAGGGCGCGGTTCACCGACACGGTGAACGGCAGGCGGACGATAAACTCCGACCCGTGACCGGATTCAGAGTTGATGAACATGGAGCCACCGAGCTGTTTGATCTCGGAGTGGACCACATCCATACCGACCCCACGGCCGGATATCTGGGTTACCTTGTCGGCAGTACTGAAACCGGCATGGAGAATGAACTGCATGATATCCCGGTCACTGAGCTGGGCACCCTCGGTCATCAGGCCGCGCTCGACGGCTTTGGCGCGTACCCGCTCGAGGTTAATGCCCCGGCCATCGTCGGCCAGGCGCAACACCACATCGCCGCCCTCGCGGGCCAGACTGAGCATGATCCGCCCCGCCGCAGGCTTGCCCGCCGCGGTGCGTTCGTCGGCGGTTTCGATACCGTGGTCCACGGCGTTGCGCAACATGTGCTCAAGAGGCGCCACCATCCGCTCCAGTACCGAGCGGTCCAGTTCACCCTCGACATTATCCAGCTCGAATTCCACATCCTTGCCCAGTTCGGTAGCCGCCTGACGGACAATCCGGCGCAGGCGCGGCACCAGCCGGGAGAAAGGCACCATGCGCGAGCGCATCAGCCCTTCCTGCAGATCGGTATTGATCCGTGACTGCTGGAGCAACAGGGTTTCGGTATCGCGATTCTTGTCCGATAGGGTGTTTTTCAGGTCGAGCAGATCCGAGGCGGACTCCATCAGCGAACGCGACAACTGCTGTAACTGGGAGTAGCGGTCCATTTCCAGCGGGTCGAATTCCTCGTGCGCTTCCATCTGTTCCTGACGGAAAATCACCTGGGCTTCGGTTTCGATATCGAGGCGGCGCAACTGCTCCTGCAGACGCACAATGGTCGAGTCCATTTCATCGATGGCCAGTCCCAGATCACCCACCTGCTCCTCGATGCGACCCCGGGTAATGGAGGTTTCACCGGCCAGGTTAACCAGCTCTTCCAACAACTCGGCGGACACCCGGACCACTTCCTGAGGACCACTGCGACGGGCCGCCAGATGCTGAACCTGGGCGCCGCCATTGCCGCCCCCGGACGCACTGATGGCGCCACCGCTGGGCGGTACCGGAGCCGATGTGGCGGTATTGCCGGGTTTGGGCTTGGGTGTGAACGGCACCACATTGCCCGTTTCTGGGTCCCGGGTGACCGGAACCGGGCCACCGGACTGAGGCGCGGTGGCGCTGGGCGGAGGCGGCTCGACCGCCTCGTCGGGGGCATCACCGGCCATCTGCGAGCGCACCCAGGCGACCCCGGCGTGAATCTTATCCTGGAAGTCCGTCAGACGCTGGAAGAAGGCCCGGTCAATGGTGTCGCGCTCGCGCATACCGATGAGCAGGGTCTCGAAATCGTGGGCCAGATCGCCCACGTCGGTAATACCGGACAGTCGAGCACCGCCCTTCAGGGTATGCAGAGAGCGTTTGAGTTCTTCGGGCAGATCCGGATTGCTCCAGTCTTCCTGCCACTCGGTCAGTGCGCGGTCGATATCTTCCATGAGGTCATCAGCTTCTTCCAGGAAGATTTCCAGGATTTCCTCGTCCACCTCATCGTCGTCGGCATCAGCCGCCTGATCCTGCGTCGACTCCACCGCCGGCGCAGCGGGCTCTGAGGGTTCTTCTTCGACCGCTGGAGACTCTTCTGCAGCGGCTGAAGAGTCTTCCGCAAATGCTGAGGCATTTTCGCTATCCGCTGAGGGCATTTCAGCAACCGCTGAGGGCTCTTCTGCAATCGCGGAGACTTCTTCGCCAGCGGTTGAAGGCTCTTCATCAACGCTGGTTGCCTCTGGCTGGGCATCGGTGGCGTCGTCGGGCGGCAGGTTTTCCAGCAGGCGATCCAGAGGGGCCTGAACGGCGTCGGGGGCCGGTTCAAGGTTCTGTCCAACCGCAACGGCATCCACCAGATCCAGCAGTGCCATATGCGCGTCAATCAGCTGCTGACACAGGGCATCGTCGCAGGGAATATACCCCTGCTGAATGCCGGCGTAGATCCGGTGCAGCTTGTCGCCCAACTCCGCCATGGGCGGCAGGTTGGCGTGAAGCGCGCCATTGGTCAGGGTGGCCAGTTCGGTCTGCAGCGGCTCAAGCTGTGCGAGATCTTCGGGGTGCTGGCGCCAGTTCTCGATGGTTTGATCCGCATCGAGCAGCAGATTCATTTCTTCGGCCATGAAGATCGCCAGCAGCTCGGGATCAATCGCTTTCTGACCTTCCGCCTGGGCTTCCTGCTGCCGCACGAGCGGCGCTACAAAAATCTCTCGAAGCTCTGCGACCCGCGCCTGGAACTGCCCCAGACGGGGAATTTCCACCGGTTGGCCCTGCTCGATATCGGCCAGGGCGTGGGTCGTGTAGTCCACCGCGTCACGCAGCAGTTGCAGAATATCCTCGTTGATATTCACTTGGTAGGTGCGCAGCTCTTTGACAAACCGCTCCAGCGGCGTGGCCAACTCCGCAATCGGAGTAATGTTGGCCATATGGGCGCTACCCTTGAGGGTATGCAGCGCTCGCTGAGTGGCATCGCTCGGCGGGGTAAACAGCGGCGAAACGTCTTCCATTTCCTGGATGTAGTGATCCACGACCTGCAGGTGGGTCAGCGCTTCCACGCCAAAAATTTCCCACAGCTGGGTGTCGCGGTCGTCATCGTCGTCCTGCTCCGCCCCTTGGGGCCGTTCAATCGACTCAGCACTGGCGGGCTGATCCAGCAGTTCCGCGTAGGGGTCTACGCTCTCCTTCGCCGGTGTCGTCGGCTCGCCGATAGAAACACTGGGCTCCTCACCTTTTGACAGGGCGGCCGCGTACTGCTCGCACGCCTGCGTAAGGCTCGGGTGGGGGTTCGGCTGACCGGTGCGGAATGCCTCGATCATGTCCGGCAGCAGGCTGCGGACTTTCTCGATAACGGCGACGTGATGATCACCGGGTTGGATGGTGCCGTCCAGCACGCGGTTGAGCATGTTCTCGATCGCCCAGGCGAGCTCGCCAATATCGGTCGCCCCAACCATACGGCCACTGCCCTTCAGGGTATGGAAAGCGCGCCGGAATTCGGTCAGAGATTCCTGGTCGGCAAAATTCTGGGCCCAACGGGGGAAGTGTTCGGCAATCGCTTCACTGACCTCGCCGGCCTCCTCGATGAAGATTTCCAGGATTTCTTCATCAACTTCGTGTTCGTCATCGTCGTCCGAGGCCGAGGCATCGACACTATTGGCTTCGGGCTCCGGCTCGCTGGCATCGGCGG
>NZ_DGMV01000038.1:1118-11709 GCF_002388575.1 Marinimicrobium sp. UBA4509 | reverse complement strand
GCCACTTCGGCCTCCAGAGCATCGACCGAATAACCGTCTGAGGTGTCATCCGGAGACGACGGGTCTGTGGACCCGTCTTCTTCTGGCGATGCATCCTCCGGCTCGTCCAGCAGCGTCTCCGGGTCATTGCTTTCTCCGGCGCCAATCGCCGATTCATAGGCGGCGCTCAGAGCGGCGGTGTCTTCCTCTGCCGCCAACTCGATGTCGGAATCGTCTTCGGGCGACTCCTCAACCACCGGGGCGTCTTTTTCGGCTGCGGCCTTGGCCGCCTGCTGGAGCGACTGGGAAGGCGTCACGGCGTAACCCAGTTGGGCCACGCTCTCTTCGGCAACCCCCAACAACAGGTCGTTTTCCTCGGCGTGCTCGCTATTGAAGCGTTCCAGGTAGTATTCAACGCTGGTAATGGCATCGGCCAGGGTATCCAGCCGATTCCATTCGGGGGTGACCTCTCCCTCAAGCAATTGCTCTTCCACAAACCGTGCACAGGCGCCAATAATCCGGGCCGGCCGGGGCAGGGGAATCATGTCCAGACCGCCGCGAATTTCGCGCAGGGTCACCGGTACCGGCTGAAGGTGCGAGCGATCCCACTGCGAGGCAATGTACTCGACAATGGCATCCTTGGCCTGCTCCAGGCCACTGCGTGATTCACGCAACACCGATTCCTGCGCGCGGGAGAGGTTGAGATCCGCCTGTTCCCGTGCCGGGTTGGCGTCCCGGCCGGCGTTGGCCACCAGAGAGTCCAGCCCGTACTCGATATCCAGTACCTTACCGGCCAGCGCCATCAACTGATCATCGCCCAGGTCGCTGTCAGAATTCACGACCAGTTCAATCGCCGCGCCCTGCTCGAGTACCTGCTTGCGCAAATCACCGATGCCAAGCACCGCCATGGTGTCAGCCACGCGCTTGATGACCGGCAGAGCCTCTTCCAGCGCCTGTTTCCGGTCCATATCCGACAGGGTGACGTCCAGCGCCTCTTTGACCGCGTCCAGCTCGCCTTTCAGTGCGGTGACCACCGAACTCATGGCCTCCGCATCCGGGGCGGACAACAGGTCCTGCGCCGCATCGCCGTCTTCACCGCTCTCACGGCCTTCCGGCAATGCGCGCTCAAGCTCGTAGCGGTCGTAAATCACCTGCAAATGGGAGCCACTGGCAAAGCCCGGCGAGTGCTTGCCCGATCGGGCCACGTAGTACAACAGGTTTTTGAGCAGCTGGTCATCCGCCGGGGCAGCCAACACTTTGGTTCCGTGGGCGAGCAGTTGTTTGAGTTCCCGGTCCAACTGCCGCAGCAGGTTTTTGATCGAGACACTGGACTCGATGGCATCCATCTCCAGCGCTTCCACCAGCGCCAGACCGATATGCCAGAGCGACTGGCGGGGGGTCCCCCGGGTCAGCTTGTGCAGCCGCTCAAACACCTTTTTCAGGTAAGCCAGATTTTCATCCGGATTGACGCCCCGGATAAACCCCGCGGCCGCATACTGATACATCTGGCGCAGTTTGCGCACGGTATCTTTGAACTGGGCGTCGTTGGCCAACAGCGGCAGGCGCTCGCCGGACACTTCCCGGGCGGGGCCAAGATAGGGGCTGAACAGTTTGGTCTCGGTCAGCAGGCTTTCGCCCCGCACCGCGCGTAGATCATTGAGTAGCGGCAGGACAATAACCGGGTTGTCACGACGGGAGGTTTTGACCTTTTCGAGATAGATCGGAAACTGCAGGATGGCCCGCATCAACACTTCCTGAGCTTCGGCAGTGTTGGCGACGCTGTCATTGATCATGGCCTGAGCGAGGTTTTCCATCTCCTCAGCCATCATGGCCGCCCCGTAGAACTCCACCATCTGCAGGCTGCCGTGCACCTGATGGATGTGAGTCAGGCAAAAACGCAGGCGCGCCTCATCCTTTGGATTCTCCACGTAGGATTCCAGAGCATCGCGAGCCTCTTTCAGGGTGTCGGTAATTTCATGAACCACCCAATCCAAGGCAGCAAAGTTACGGCTGTCTGACATGCGGAGCATTCCTCATTGTTTTTGTCGCTCTTCGCGAACATAGGCTTGCACTTCATCGCCTACCACGCGGCGCAGTTCCGGGTGTTCCCAGTCCACGGCTTCCCCCAGTCCGATAATCAACACGCCGCCCGGTTTGAGGCGGTCCGCAAACGCGTTGAGGATATCCCGACGCAACCAGCGACGAAAATAGACCAGCAGGTTCTGACAGAAAATGACGTCCATTTTGATCACGGGCATGGTCCGGATGCGGGTGATATTGCCCTGACTGAAACAGACACGATCGCGCAATTTTCCGGCCACCTCGAATTGCCCGTCATCCGTTCGCGTCAGATAACGCTGAACTTCCTCGGGGTACAGTGGCTCAAGCTTACGCTGTGGGTAACGCGCCCGACGGGCCTGATTGAGTGCCGACTGGCTGATGTCTGTGGCGGTAATGCCGTAATAGGGGGCGAGGTTGGCCAGCTCGAAACAGTCATTGGCGACCATCGCCAATGAGTAGGGTTCCTCACCGCTGGCACAGCCCACGCTCCAGATATCGAAGCTGTTATCCAATTGGCGATTGTCGATCCGGTGTTGCAGAAACCGGCGTACGTATTCAAGGGAGGGACGGTGCCGGAAAAAACTGGTTTCTTTGACCGTAAGCCGATCCACCAGAACGGACCACTCCATCAGGCCGGTCAGGCCGTCTGTGACATCGTGAAAGTACTGATTGTAATCCTCACAGCCCAGCTCACGCATACGGATGGCCACCTGCGACTGCAGCAGGGTTTTCTGCTGGGTCGACAGTTGAATACCCGTGCGCTCCTCCAGCAGTTTGCTCCATTGAACAAACTGGCTTTCGGACAAGTCAGTCGGCGCTTGCAGGGACCAAACCATAAGGTTTCTCTAGGCCTTGAGTGCCACCGCCCGGGACGCGACCGGGCGGTGCTAGTGATTACACCAGTTCGCGATCGGAACGGGGCTTCTCGTGACGATCTTCCGAGTCGCCCTCATCGTCCGGCAACACCTGATCATCCAGCTCGATAACGTCGGATTCATCGACGTCCGCCAGGCTTTCACCTTCTTCCGGGAAATCGAAGCTCTCAATGCTGTCCGCCTCATCGTTCAGATCTGCAAACGCATCGTCATCGCTCTGGGCCGCCGGTGCACTTTCGCGATACCCGATGGGCGCTTCGTCCGACTCTTCCTCCGGCAGTTTGAAACCGGCTACCGATTCGCGCAGATCCAGCGCCATCTCGGCCAGGTTACCAATCGACTGGGCGGTCGCGCTGGTACCGGCGGAGGTCTGGGTGGTAATTTCCTGAATCACGTTCATCGTGTTGGAAATGTGGCCGGCCGAAGAGGCCTGCTGACGGGCAGCGTTCGAAATGTTCTGAATCAGTTCCGCCAGGTTGTTGGATACCGTCTCAATCTCTTCCAGAGCCACACCGGCGTCCTGCGCCAGGCGAGCACCGCGGACCACTTCCGAGGTAGTCTGCTCCATCGAGATAACCGCTTCGTTGGTATCGTTCTGAATGGTTTTAACCAGGGCTTCAATCTGCTTGGTCGCAGCGGCTGAACGTTCTGCCAGTCGCTGCACTTCGTCCGCAACCACCGCGAAGCCGCGGCCCGCGTCACCGGCCATAGAGGCCTGAATCGCGGCGTTCAAAGCCAGAATGTTGGTCTGGTCGGCAATGTCGTTAATCAACGATACGATGTCACCAATCTCCTGGGAGGATTCACCCAGTCGCTTGATCCGCTTCGAGGTATCCTGAATCTGCTCACGAATGGTGTCCATGCCGTTGATGGTGTTCTGTACCACCTTGGCGCCGTTGGTCGCAATGGATACCGCTCGCTCCGCTACCGCGGCCGATTCGGCGGCGTTGGCGGATACCTGATCAATAGTCACCGCCATCTCGTTTACCGCCGCCGAGGCGCCGGCGATTTCCTGGGCCTGGTGCTCGGAGGCTTCGGCCAGGTGCAGAGCGGTCTGCTGGGTTTCCTGGGCCGCGGCGGATACGTTCACCGCCGTTTCGTTGATTCGGGCCACCAGAATCCGCAACTGGTCAATCGTGAAGTTGATCGAGTCGGCAATCGCGCCGGTAAAGTCTTCGGTTACCGTGGCGGTAGTGGTCAGGTCACCGTCGGCCAGGTCGGCCAGTTCGTCCAGCAGTCGCAGAATCGCGTTCTGGTTCCGTTCGTTGGTTTCGGCGGTTTCACTCAGACGACGGCGAGTGCTGCGCAGCAGCAGAATACCGATGACCGCCAAGCACAAGGCGGCCGCAATGGCCAGGGCCAGAATGGTCAGGTTGTTGGGCTGGCGCAGCGGTGCCTGCTCGGCAATCCGGTCCGAAATATCGGAAACCGTTTCAAGCAGCATTGGGGTGCTGTCGAGCAGCGCTTCGTTGGCCTGTAACGCATCAAGCAGAGCGGGCGAGCCTTCGAAAATTTCCTGAATCGAGCTGTTAACAAAATCAAACAACGAGGCAATTTCGGTCAGCGACTCCTGCGCCTCTTCGTCGGTAATCTGAGTGATGCGCATGGCCACATCACCTTCCTGCATCGCCGTCAGTACCCGACCGTAGATGTTGGCATCCAGGTTGAACTGATCCGCCGCGCGCGAGGCGTCGGCGTCACCACGGAGCATTTTGTCCACATTTCGACCGATACGCTCGGCACGCCAGCTCTGCATCTGCGCCTGGGACACCTGCTCCGGCGGTGCGTCATTCTCAAGCAGAATTTCCACGATGTTGTTGTGCTCCGCCTGAAGCTCCGGCAGCGAGTCGTTCAGGGTCCGACCCACCTCGTTCAGGAAGACGATGGTATCGCGGTTGGTCAGAATGGTGTTGGCGTCTTCCTGCACACTGTTCCAGACTTGAGCGTAGGCGTTGAACTCGCGGCTCAACTGCGAGCGGGTGCGCGGATCACTGGAGCGCAAAGAGTCCCACGTGGCCCCCATGGTCGAGACGACCTGCCCCAGCTCATCAAACGCTTCTTCATCACCTTCAATGGCGTCCCGTGACAGGGCCGTCAGACGGTAGGACTGGGCGCGCAATTCAGCGGCCTGCTGCAGGTATTCCTGGTCTCGTTCCAAGCCCTGCTGCACCATGACGTAGGTGACGGGGATCAAAACCAGAAAGCCGATCAGCAAGACCACCAGTACAACCATCGCCGGGTTCGCCCGGACGTTGGCAAACAGGTTTCTGGACTCGGTTTTCATGTAAGCACTCCTGAAGGTGACGTGACGCCTTATTGTTGTTCCTGATTGTGATAATTATGATCGACCGGGACTCATTGACCTCGGACAACCCTGATGACCGCCCCCGGTCAACTAGCTGCGGGCGGCATTGATAAAGCGCGGATCCTGCGCCAGAAACGCCGGGCGAAAGACGGTCCAGCGCTGTCCGTTATGTTCAAAGCTACCCTCGGTGAAGGGCTGAATAACCGCATCGACGGGGCCGGACTCGGCCTGATATTCATCCGTGGGGAAATGCTGCATGCCAAATACCTGATCCACCATCAGCCCGCTGTACAGAGCCTCGGTCTCCAGCACCAACACCCGCCGCTGCTTGCGCCCTCCGCTCAGTTGGGCTCCGAAGAATGCTGCGAGATCAAACAGCGGCAGCAAGCGGCCGCGAACGTTGGCGACACCGCGCACCCAGGACTGAACGCCGGGAAGGTGGGTATAAGGTGGGATCTCCAGCATTTCCGAAATTTCGCCCATCGGTACGGCAAAGCGCTGCCCCATCAACATGAACCCGATGCCACTCCAGTGGGGGCGGATATCGAGTTGTGCCGGCAGACCCCGCGCCGCACTGCGACTGCGTTGAGCCAAGTCTACCAGGGAGTCAAAGGCTGTCTGGGAATCAGACATGGTTACCGCCTGTCTCGTTGTGTCCGGTCATCCTTCTTACTGAGTCACTTTGGCGATGGCGGCGTTGAGGGTCTCCGCGGTCACCGGCTTGACCAGAAAGTCCCGAGCGCCTTGGCGCATTCCCCAGACCCGGTCGGTCTGCTGATCTTTGGTGGTCACGATAATAACCGGAATATGAGCGGTTTCCGGTGCTTTGGTGAGCTGGCGGGTGGCCTGGAATCCGTTCAAGCCGGGCATGACAATATCCATCAATACCACATCGGGCAGCTCTTTCTTGGCCAGCGATATACCGGCCTCACCGGTTTCTGCCGTCAGGGCTTCATGACCCTGCTTTTCCAGCATGGAGCTCAATTTGTAAATTTCGGTGGGAGAGTCGTCGATGATAAGTACTCTGGCCATAGTATCCCCAAATTGATCAGTCAGTTATAAATTACATTGTTGTCGTTATTCAGGCGATGGCGCTGCCTCGCCCGAGATCGTCAGCGCATCTGTTGCGCCATATATTCAAGATGCTTCTGCTTGCTTCACATGTGCTTCGATGGCGCCCAGCAGCTCGCTTTTGCTGAATGGCTTGGTCAGGTACTGATCCGAACCGACAATACGGCCTTTGGCCTTGTCGAACAGACCGTCCTTGCTGGATAGCATAATCACCGGGGTGCGCTTGAAGTCGCTGTTATTTTTGATCAGTGCGCAGGTCTGATAGCCATCAAGACGCGGCATCATGATGTCGACGAAAATGATGTCCGGGCGGGTGTCGGCGATTTTGGCCAGAGCATCAAAACCATCCGTCGCCGTCACCACCGTGCAGCCGGCTTTTTTGAGCAGGGTTTCGGCGGTTCGACGGATCGTTTTACTGTCGTCGATCACCATGACTTTCAGGCTTTCCAAACTTACGTCCATACTTTCTGACCTTAGCCTCGTTGCCGCATCGCCTCTACGCCCGAGGCTATCGGACGGTTCAGCACTGCAGTCATTGTTATGTTTGCCACGTTTTTGTGACGCAAGTCACACATTGCACCCGCCAGCCGGGATAAGCGCTTCACGTGAGCAGGTGGTACAGTTAAAACGAACTTTTAACACAGTTTTTAAGGTATATCTATAACCAACTGAATATATAAGATTTTCGTTAGTGAACCCGATTTATTATGCTTTAGTCTTATTTTGGCGACAGCCCGCGCCCTAACCAATACTGTGACATTCAGCGGCCGAGCTTGCGTTCTACCGCCCGAGGGCTTAACTTTAGCGCGCAAAACGGCAGGCGGCAACAAGGCCACCCCTCCCACTCTCATCCGGAAAACGTTTGTATGACCCTCTCTCTCGGCGTGATCATGGACCCCATCGACCAGATTACCTTCTATAAGGACACCACCTTGGCCCTGCTGCTGGCGGCCCAGGAGCGCGGCTGGGACCTTCATTACATGGAGCAGTCCGATCTCTACCTGGACAAGGGACAGGCTCGTGCAAGCACCCGACCGCTGCTGGTAATGGACGACGAGACCCACTGGTTTGAGCTCGGGCCCCGGCAAGACCGCCCCCTGGGGGAGCTGGATGTCTTGCTGATGCGCAAGGATCCGCCCTTTGATAACGAGTTCACCTACAGCACCTACATTCTGGAAGCCGCCCAGCGCGAGGGTAGCCTGGTGGTCAACGACCCTCAGAGCCTGCGTGACTGTAACGAGAAGATCTTCGCCACCCAATTCCCCCAGTGCTGCCCGCCACTGATCGTGAGCCGGGACCCGGCGCGGCTGCGCCAATTCCACCGGGATCAGGAAGACGTCATTTTCAAGCCTCTGGATGGCATGGGAGGCAGCCGTATTTTCCGCTGCAAAGCCGATGATCCCAACGTCAGTGTGATTCTGGAGACCCTCACCGATTTTGGCACCCAGATGGTGATGGCTCAGCGCTACCTGCCAGCTATCACCGAAGGCGACAAGCGCATTCTGGTGGTTGACGGCGAAGCCGTGCCCTACAGCCTGGCGCGAATCCCAGCGAGCGGCGAAACCCGGGGCAACCTGGCCGCCGGCGGGCGGGGCGTCGCCCAACCCCTGACCGACCGGGATCGCTGGATTGTGGCGCAGGTCGCACCCACGCTCAGGGAAAAAGGGTTACTCTTTGTCGGACTGGACGTCATCGGCGACTACCTGACCGAGATCAATGTCACCAGCCCGACCTGCGTGCGGGAGATTGACAAGGCGTTTGACACCCGGATCGGGGCCCGACTGATGGACGCTATTGAGCGACGCCTGCCCTGATCGCTACTGCTGAACGAGCTGCCGTACCATTACTATGAGTCAAAACCGCCCCGAGGACACGCTCCCCGACAACACCGTGGATACGGGTGATCGGCTGAGCTTTACCCTGTTTCTGGCCCTGGCCGTCCATGCGCTTCTGATCTTCGGGGTGTCTTTCACCCTGCCCGAGCGCGGTCAGGCCGCTCCCACTCTGGATGTGACCCTGGCCAACCACCAGGATAGTCGGGCTCCGGAAGAGGCGGATTACCTGGCACAGCACAACCAACAGGCCAGCGGCACCGAAGAGCAGGCACGCCAGCTCACCACCGAGCAGGAAGCGGAGTTTGCCGACACCCAGGTGCGGGACATCAACCCCACCCCACAGATTCAGGCCAGCACCGCCCGAGAGCGACGGGATGACGCCGTGGTGACCACCACCAGCCGGGCGGAGCGCCAGCAGCCCAGCCCGGAAGATGCCGACCCTCAGGAGCAGCAGGAACAGCGCGAAGGCCAGGTTGAAGAGCAGCCGATGCTGAGCCAGGAAATTGCCAGCCTGCAGGCCAAGCTGGATCGTCAGCGCCAGGAGTACGCCAAGCGTCCGCGCATCCGGCGCCTCACCTCGGTCGCCACACGCGCTGCCTTCGACGCGCGCTACCTGCACGAGTGGGGACAAAAGATCGAGCGCACCGGCAACCGCCACTACCCCCAGGAAGCGCTCAACCGCCGGATCACCGGCAGCCTGCGCCTGTCCGTCGCCATCAACCCGGATGGCACCATTCACGAGGTCGAAGTGCTGCACTCCTCCGGCCACCGATTACTGGACCAGGCTGCGGTGCAGATCGTGCACCTCGCCGCCCCCTTCAACAGTTTCCCACCGGAAATTCGCCAGGAATACGATCGCCTGGAAATCATCCGCACCTGGAATTTCGAGATCGCCGGGCTTTCAACCTCCGCGGACTAGCCGCAGATTTTCTTGGTCCGCGCGCTTGTTTTCCCAGTGGTTTCCCCCATAATTCAGGTATGAACGAAAAAAGCCCTGCAGACACTGAAAAAGCCCTGACCGCCGGCAGCCTGCGCGACCACTTCCTGATCGCCATGCCCGGCATGCTCGATCGCAACTTTGCGCACAGCATCACCTACATCTGTGAGCACAGCGACGAGGGCGCCATGGGGCTGGTACTCAATAACGCCATGCCCCTGACGTTGGGCGATATCTTCAGCCAATTGGAGCTGGGGGATGAGCAGCACCTCGGCGACCGCACTGTGCTGGCCGGAGGCCCGGTTCAGGTAGAGCGCGGCTTTGTGGTCCACAACGATACCAGCCGCTGGCAGTCGACCCTCTCGGTGGCCGACGATGTCAGCCTCAGCGCCTCCAGAGACATCCTCGAGGCCCTGGCCGAGGGGCGCGGACCCGAGAACTTCATCATCGCTCTCGGCTATGCCGGCTGGGAAGCTGGACAACTGGAGGACGAAATCGCCGCCAACGCCTGGCTGACCATGCCCGCCGACCGCCACATCCTGTTCCACACGCCCAGCGAACAACGCTGGGCCGCCGCCGCGAACCATCTGGGGTTCGACCTCAACCTGATTTCCGCCACCGCCGGCCACGCCTGACGTGCAGTTACTGGGTTTCGATTACGGCCTGAAGAATATCGGGACGGCCACCGGCCAGACGCTAACCGGCACCGCCACGTCACAGCCTCCATTGAGAGCCCGCGATGGCGTACCCGACTGGTCCGAAGTGGAAGCCCTGCTCCGGGAGTGGCAACCGGAGCTGGTACTGGTGGGTTTGCCACTGAATATGGATGGTACCGAAAGCGAGCTGTCCGCCCGGGCACGCAAATTTGCCAAGCGGATTCACGGTCGGTTTGGTGTGGCGGTGGAAATGGTCGACGAGCGCCTGTCGAGCTTCGAAGCCAAAGGCGAGGTCATGGCCCGCGGCGGCTCCCGGGATTATGGCAAAAACCCCGTGGACTCCATCGCCGCGCGCCTGATCGTGGAAACCTTTTTAAACCGCTAAAAGGCTTTCTAAACCGCTACGGGCCTCTTAAACCGTTAGCGGGTGCTTAAAACACCCGTCCCCGATCTTCGGAGCCGTCGTCTTCAATCGACAGCTCGTCGGCGGCATGGGACAGATAAGTGGCATCCGTTTCCGAACCGAGCTTGATCAACAACCGCAGATCGTTGGGCGAATCGGCATGGGCCAGGGCGTCCTCGTAGGTGATTTCCCCGGCGTCATAAAGCTCGTACAGCGCCTGATCGAAAGTCTGCATACCCAGTTCGGTGGACTTTTTCATCAGCTCCTTGAGCTCACTGACCTCCCCTTTGCGAATCAGATCCGACGCCAGCGGCGTATTCAGAAGGACCTCGAGGCAAGCCCGACGGCCCTGACCATCCGGTGTCGGGATCAATTGCTGAGCCACGATGCCGCGCAGATTCAGGGACAGGTCCATCCACAACTGCCGGTGCCGGTCTGCCGGAAAAAAGTGAATGATCCGGTCCAGCGC
>NZ_DGMV01000038.1:599-857 GCF_002388575.1 Marinimicrobium sp. UBA4509 | reverse complement strand
ATCACGTCCGGCGCCTGACGCAGCGTGTTCTTCAGCGCGGTCTCAAATGACTCGGTATCAATGCCCACTTCCCGCTGGGTGATGATGCAGCCCTGATGCTGATGAATGAATTCGATCGGGTCTTCGATGGAAATGATATGGCCTTTGCTGTTGCGATTGCGGTGACCGATCATCGAGGCAAGCGAGGTTGACTTACCGGTGCCGGTCGCCCCCACAAACAGGATCAGCCCCCGTTTGGTCATGGCCAGATCCTTGATG
>NZ_DGMV01000038.1:0-447 GCF_002388575.1 Marinimicrobium sp. UBA4509 | reverse complement strand
CCCGCCAGGTTGCGTTGATAGAACGCGCTCGCCCGGAAGCGGCCGATACCCCGGGCGCTGATAGCAAAGTTGAGCTCTTTCTGCTCGAGAAATTCCCGGCGCTGCTTCTCGTTCATTACCCCCAAAACTACCTCCCGAGCCTTCTCCGGAGGCAGAGGCGAGGCGGTGGCCGGAACCAGCTTGCCATTCACCTTGATGGACGGCGGAACGCCGGCGGTAATAAAAAGATCTGAGGCCCCTTTCTCGACCATCAGCGACAATAAGCGATCAAAATCCATAGCGGTGTCCCGTAATTATCTAGAAGTTTTCCGGCATCTTGGCTTTTTCCCGGGCCACGTCGCGATTGACCAACCGACGCGCCACCAGATCGGCCAGGCACTGGTCCATGGTCTGCATGCCCAGGGAAGCACCGGTCTGAATGGCCGAGTACATCTGCGCCACCTTGTC
>NZ_DGMV01000048.1:19904-31154 GCF_002388575.1 Marinimicrobium sp. UBA4509 | reverse complement strand
ACCAAGGGTGCGGTCGAAGCGTTGGAGGCACGTCTCAAATGACGATCATCAGCAAAGAGCGGATGTACGAAGTCATCCGCGCCCCGCATATCACTGAAAAGTCGACGCTGATTTCTGAACACAACGCCGTTGCGTTCAAAGTTGCGATCGACGCCACCAAGCCGGAGATCAAGGCTGCTGTGGAAGGTCTGTTCGGGGTGAAGGTCAAGGCGGTCAATACCTCTGTGGTAAAAGGCAAGACCAAGCGTTTTCGCGGTACTGTCGGTCGCCGGAGCGATTTCAAGAAAGCGATGGTTACCCTCGAAGAGGGTCAGTCCATCGACGTGACGACGGGAATCTAAGACATGGCTTTGAAGAAGTTTAAACCAACCTCTCCTGGTCGCCGTCAGCTGGTTCTTGTCGATCGTTCCGATCTCCACAAGGGCAAGCCGATCAAAGCGTTGACCGAAGGTCTTCGCAAGAAAGGTGGCCGTAACAACTCTGGTCGTATCACCGCCCGCCGTATTGGTGGTGGTCACAAGCGTCGTTACCGCATTATCGACTTCAAACGTACCAAGTTTGATGTCGTTGGTACGGTCGAACGTCTGGAATATGATCCGAACCGCACGGCGTTTATCGCCCTGGTTCGTTATTCCGATGACGAGTTGGCCTACATCCTCGCACCGCAGCGTCTTGCTGTCGGCGACAACATTGTTGCAGCCGAACGCGTAGACATTAAGCCGGGTAATGCCGCACCGCTGAAGAATATTCCGGTCGGTACCATCGTCCATAACGTCGAACTGAAAGCCGGTAAAGGTGGTCAGATCGCACGTTCGGCAGGCACCTATGTGCAGCTTGTCGGCAAGGACCAGGGTTACGCCCAGCTTAAGCTGTCCTCCGGTGAGGTACGTTTGGTTCGTGGTGAATGCATGGCTACCATCGGTGCCGTGTCCAACCAGGACCAGCAGAACACAAACCTTGGTAAAGCAGGCCGCAATCGCTGGCTTGGCAAGCGTCCTTCGGTTCGTGGTGTTGCCATGAACCCGATCGATCACCCGCACGGTGGTGGTGAAGGTCGTACTTCTGGTGGCCGTCATCCGGTATCGCCTTGGGGTGTTCCGACCAAGGGTTACAAGACGCGCAAAAACAAGCGCACCACCAAGATGATTGTCCGTAGTCGCTCTAAGCGCTAACGGCAAATCAACAGCGGAAAAGAGGAAGCAACAGTGCCACGTTCACTGAAGAAAGGTCCTTTTATCGATCTTCACCTCATTAAGAAGGTCGAAACAGCGATCGAAAAAAATGATCGTCGTCCAATCAAAACCTGGTCGCGGCGCTCAATGATCATGCCAGAAATGGTTGGTCTGACGCTGGCAGTACACAATGGTCGTCAGCACGTGCCCGTCCTGGTGAATGAAGAAATGGTTGGACACAAACTTGGCGAGTTTGCGGCTACCCGCACCTATCGCGGTCATGTCGCAGACAAAAAAGCGAAAAAGCGCTAAGCGCTAATAGTGCCTACGAGGTAACACGATGGAAGTAGCAGCAAAACTCAGCGGTGCTCGTCTGTCGGCGCAAAAAGCGCGCTTGGTAGCCGATCAGATTCGCGGAAAAGGTGTAGAGGAGGCGTTGGACCTTCTGGCATTCAGCCCTAAAAAGGGCGCCGCGATTATCAAGAAGGTGCTCGAGTCCGCAATTGCGAATGCCGAACACAACGAAGGCGCCGACGTCGATGAACTGAAAGTGTCCACGATTTTTGTGGATGAAGGTTTGAGCATGAAACGTATCAAGCCTCGCGCTAAAGGTCGTGCTGATCGCATTCTTAAGCGCACTTGTCATATCACCGTTAAAGTAGCCGACCAGTAAGAGAGCAGGCGTTATGGGTCAGAAAGTAAATCCGACAGGTATTCGTCTGGGTATCGTCAAGAAGCATACCTCAGTGTGGTATGCCGGCAGCGATCAGTACGCAGACAAACTCAACAATGATTTGGCAGTGCGTTCTTACATTCAGGGCAAATTGTCCAGCGCGTCTGTAAGCCGCGTGGACATTGAGCGTCCCGCCAATACCGCACGTATTACCATTCACACTGCCCGTCCGGGCATCGTGATTGGTAAGAAAGGCGAAGACGTGGATCGTCTGCGTGCAGAAGTGAGCGAGCGCATGGGTGTGCCAGTGCACATCAACATTGAAGAGATCCGTAAGCCTGATCTGGATGCTTCACTGGTTGCCCAGAATGTCGCTCAGCAGCTGGAGCGCCGCGTGATGTTCCGCCGTGCCATGAAGCGTGCCGTGCAAAACGCCATGCGTCAGGGTGCGGAAGGTATCAAGATCCAGGTGGGAGGCCGCCTGGGGGGTGCCGAGATCGCTCGTAGTGAGTGGTATCGTGAAGGCCGCGTACCGTTGCACACATTGCGTGCAAACATCGATTACGCAACCGCCGAAGCGTCAACCACCTACGGCATCATCGGTGTGAAAGTTTGGATTTTCAAGGGTGAGGTCATCGGCGATATCGACGAAGCTGAAGCTGCACCTAAGAAAAAAGGCTCTAAGTCCAAGTAAGGGGTACGCAAGATGCTGCAACCAAAGCGTACGAAGTTTCGCAAGCAAATGAAGGGCCGCAACCGCGGCTTGGCCCATCGGGGCGCCAAAGTAAGCTTTGGTGATTTTGGCTTGAAAGCTACTGGTCGCGGTCGCATTACAGCTCGCCAAATTGAGGCGGCCCGTCGTGCGATGACTCGTCACATTAAACGTGGCGGTAAAATCTGGATTCGTGTGTTTCCAGATAAACCAATTACCGAGAAGCCCCTGGAAGTACGTCAGGGTAAAGGTAAGGGTAACGTGGAATATTGGGTCGCGCAGATCCGTCCTGGTAAAGTCCTGTATGAGATGGATGGCGTCAGTGAAGATCTGGCTCGAGAGGCCTTTGCGTTGGCCGCAGCCAAGTTGCCTATTACAACAACTTTCGTAAAACGTTCGGTGATGTGATGAAAGCTTCAGAACTCCGGGAAAAATCCGTTGAAGAGCTGAACGGCGAACTGCTGACTCAATTGAAAGAGCAGTTCAAGCTGCGTATGCAGGCTGCTACTGGCCAGCTGGGTCAGACTCACCTGCTCAAGCAAACTCGCCGCGATATTGCTCGAATTAAAACGGTGCTTAAACAGAAGGCAGGTAATTAACGATGACTCAGGCAGATAATCTGGCTCGTACACTGACCGGCAAGGTTGTTAGCGACAAGATGGATAAAACCATCACAGTGCTGATCGAGCGTCGCGTAAAGCATCCGCTTTACGGCAAGTATGTGAGCAAGTCATCAAAGCTGAAAGCGCATGATGAAAACAATGACTGCAAGATCGGTGATACGGTGACTATCGCTGAATCTCGTCCGCTGTCAAAGACCAAATCATGGGCTTTAGTGAACATTGAAGAGCGCGCTACTGAAATCTAAGTGATTCAGGCGACTTAATAGTTTCGGAGACGGACGATGATTCAAACAGAAACCTACTTAGATGTAGCTGATAATAGCGGCGCTCGTCGGGTTCAGTGCATCAAGGTTCTTGGCGGCTCCCATCGGCGCTATGCCGCTGTGGGTGACATCATCAAAGTTACTGTGAAGGAAGCGATTCCTCGCGGTAAGGTGAAGAAAGGCCAGGTGATGAAAGCGGTGGTAGTGCGCACCAAGAAAGGTGTTCGCCGCCAGGATGGTTCGTTGATCAAGTTCGACGACAACGCTGCTGTGCTGCTGAACAACCAGGATGCTCCGGTGGGTACTCGTATCTTTGGGCCGGTGACTCGCGAGTTGCGTGGCGAGAAGTTCATGAAAATCATTTCTCTCGCACCGGAAGTGCTGTAAGCACTTGGTACGGGCAGAGAGCTGAGGGCAGACAAATGCGAAAGATTAAACGTGATGACGAAGTGATTGTTATCGCTGGTCGCGACAAAGGTAAGCGCGGGAAAGTTACCCGTGTGTTGGCTGATGGCCGCCTGATCGTGTCTGGTATTAACATGATCAAGAAGCACCAGAAACCGAATCCGCAAATGGGCGTGCCCGGCGGAATCGTAGAGAAGGAAGCCTCGATCCAGGCCTCCAACGTTGCCATTTACAATCCGGCGACTCAGAAGGCGGATCGTGTTGGCTTCAAGATCCTTGAAAACGGCGACAAGGTCCGCGTTTTCAAATCCAATGGCGAAGCCGTAGAGGCGTAAGTAGACATGGCTAGGCTAAAAGAACTGTACAGCAAAGAGCTCGCGCCCAAGCTGAAAGATGAGCTGGGTCTCGCGAACGTGATGGAAGTTCCGCGCATCACCAAGATCACCATTAACATGGGTGTCGGTGAGGCTGTGGGCGACAAGAAAGTGCTTGAGAATGCGATCGGTGACTTGGAAAAAATCGCCGGCCAGAAGGTCGTGATTACCAAGGCACGTAAGTCAATCGCGGGTTTCAAAATCCGTGATGGCTGGCCGATTGGCTGCAAAGTAACTCTGCGTAAAGATCGTATGTATGAGTTTCTGGATCGCCTGGTCAGCATCGCTATTCCGCGCATTCGCGACTTCCGGGGTATCAGCCCGAAGCAATTTGACGGCCGCGGTAACTTCTCCATGGGCGTAGGCGAGCAGATTATCTTCCCGGAAATTGACTACGATAAGGTCGATAAGCTCCGCGGTCTGGATATTTGTATCACAACGACAGCACGGAACGACGAGGAAGGTCGCGCGCTGTTGAAAGCGTTCAACTTCCCGTTCAAAGGTTAAGGGTAGCGTCATGGCTAAGAAATCAATGGTTGCACGCGAAGTAAAACGTGCCCGCACAGTCGCCAAATACGCCGCTAAGCGCGCGGAACTGAAAGCGATTATTGCCAGCCCTGCTTCTTCCGAAGAGCAAGTCTGGGAAGCGCAGATCAAACTGCAGCAGCTGCCTCGCGATGCGAGCCCGAGCCGCGGGCGTCGTCGCTGTCGCGTAACTGGCCGTCCGCACGGTGTGTATCGCAAGTTCGGCTTGTGCCGCCACAAGCTGCGTGAAGCTGCCATGCGGGGCGACGTTCCCGGTTTGGTCAAGTCCAGCTGGTAAGCCCAGGGCTTAACATTAGGAGCAGAATCAGATGAGCATGCAAGATCCGTTGGCCGATATGCTGACTCGCATTCGAAACGCCCAGCAGGTGGGAAAGTCGAATGTCACCATGCCCTCTTCCAAACTGAAGGCCTCTGTGGCAAAAGTTCTGGCAGAAGAAGGCTACGTTGATAGTTTCTCAGTGAGCGAGGGTGCCAAGCCCGAGCTGACCATTGAGCTGAAATATTTTGAAGGTAAGCCGGTTATTGCTGAGCTGGATCGGGTCAGTCGCCCCGGCTTGCGCAGTTATGCTGGTAAGTCGTCCATTCCGACCGTGCGCGGTGGTCTGGGCGTTGCCATCGTTTCTACCAGTAAAGGTGTTATGACTGATCGTGCCGCTCGCGCCGCTGGCGTCGGTGGTGAAGTCCTCTGCACAGTATTTTAACGGGAAGTCGTCATGTCACGAGTTGCAAATAGTCCGGTTGAAGTACCGTCCGCTGTTAAGGTCACCCTTCAGGGTCAGAGTCTTAGCGTTAAAGGCGGAAAAGGTACATTGGCTCTGGAAATTCACGACAGCGTTGAAATCCAGCAGGAAGAAAACCTGCTCAAGTTCACCGCTCGTGATGGGGCCAAGCAGTCCCGCGCGCTGGCAGGCACCATGCGTGCTCTGGTCGGCAGCATGGTAAAAGGCGTAGATCAGGGCTTCGAAGAGAAGCTGCAACTGGTCGGCGTTGGTTATCGTGCCAAGGCGTCGGGTAAAACTGTAAACCTGTCTGTCGGTTATTCTCAGCCGATCGATTACACCTTACCGGAAGGTGTAACGGCGGAATGTCCGGCCCAGACAGAAATTGTGCTGAAGAGCGCTGACAAGCAGCTGCTCGGTCAGGTGGCATCCGAGATTCGCGCATTGCGTGAGCCCGAACCCTACAAGGGTAAAGGCATCCGCTATGCAAGCGAACAGGTTCGCCGTAAAGAAGCCAAGAAGAAGTAGGGCCAGGATATGAGCGATAAGAAGCAATCTCGTCTTCGCCGTGCGCGTCGTGCCCGTGCCAAGATTCGTGAACTGAGTGTTAACCGTCTGTCTGTTCATCGTACCCCGCGTCATATTTACGCGCAGGTTATTGCAGAAGATGGCGGCCGCGTATTGGCCAGTGCCTCGACGTTGGACAAAGATCTGCGTCAAGGCAAAACGGGTAACAGCGAGGCGGCGAAAGCTGTCGGCGCTCTGATTGCAGAGCGCGCTAAAGCTGCCGGTGTCTCCCGGGTGGCGTTCGACCGTAGTGGGTTCAAGTTCCACGGTCGCGTAAAAGCCCTGGCTGACGCTGCGCGTGAAGCTGGACTGGAATTCTAAGGGTTAAGATATGGCATACGCGAAGAAAGAAGAAGGCAACAACGAAGGCTTCCAGGAAAAGCTGGTACAGGTCAATCGTGTTGCCAAGACTGTTAAAGGTGGTCGTATCTTTGCCTTCACCGCACTGACCGTGGTTGGTGACGGTAACGGTAAGGTCGGCTTTGGCCGCGGTAAGGCACGTGAAGTGCCGGTTGCTATCCAGAAAGCAATGGAAGCCGCTCGCCGTAACATGATCGACGTTGAACTGAACGGTGATACTATCCAGTACCCGACCAAAGGTCGTCATGGCGCCTCCAAGGTGTTCATGCAGCCGGCCTCCCAGGGTACCGGTGTTATTGCTGGCGGTGCCATGCGCTCTGTGCTGGAAATTGCCGGTGTTCAGAACGTACTGGCCAAGTGCTACGGTTCTACCAACCCGGTAAACGTTGTTCGTGCCACTTTTAACGCGCTGAAGTCTATGGCGTCTCCGGACTCTGTAGCGGCCAAGCGTGGCAAAAGTGTCGAAGAGATCCTGAATTAATTGGCGTTGCCAGTTAACTGATTGCGGAATACGACCATGGCTAAGAAAATGATCAAAGTGACTCAAGTCCGTAGTACCGCGGGTCGCCTGAAGAAGCATCAGGCTAGCGTTGCCGGTTTGGGTCTGCGCCGTATCGGCCACACCGTTGAGGTGGAAGACACTCCCTCCGTGCGTGGGATGATTAACTCTGTAAACTATCTGGTACAGGTAGAGGGAGAATAAGATGCGTCTTAACGAGCTGAGTCCCGCCCCCGGTAGCACCCATAGCAAGAAGCGCGTGGGTCGCGGTATCGGTAGTGGCCTGGGCAAGACCGCCGGTCGCGGTCACAAAGGTTTGAAGTCCCGTTCCGGTGGTAGCGTTGCTCCGGGCTTTGAAGGCGGTCAGATGCCGCTGCAGAAGCGTCTGCCGAAGTATGGTTTCAGTTCTCGCATTGGTCGTGTCACTGCCGAAGTTCGTCTCTCAGAGCTGAACAAGGTGGAGGGCGATACCATCGATATCGAAACTCTGAAGCAGGCCGATGTCATTGGTGCTAACATGAAGCGCGCCAAGATCTTCGCATCTGGCGAGCTCAGCAAAGCGGTTACCGTACGCGGTATTGCGGTCACCAAAGGTGCCAAGGCTGCGATTGAAGCAGCCGGCGGGAAAGTCGAAGAGTAAGGGGCGCCAACATGGCAACTCCCGGTAATCCTTCGTTGGGGAATCAGAAAGGTCTGGGCGAGCTTTGGGCTCGCCTACGTTTTTTGTTCCTGGCGATCGTAGTCTACCGAATTGGTACTCATATTCCGGTTCCCGGTTTGGATCCCGAGCGGATTGCCAACCTGTTTAACCAGAATCAGGGTACCATTCTGGGTATGTTCAACATGTTCTCCGGGGGTGCCCTGGAGCGCATGAGTATTCTGGCGTTGGGTATCATGCCGTACATCTCTGCATCTATTATCATGCAGTTGATGACCGCCGTGACTCCCTCGCTGGAGCAGCTTAAGAAAGAAGGTGACGCGGGTCGCCGCAAGATCAACCAGTACACCCGTTACGGTACGGTGGTGCTGGCTACGGTTCAGGCGATGGCAATGTCAGTGAGCTTTTCCGGGTTTGCTTATGGTGGCGAAGCGGATTTTGCGTTTCACTTCATTGCGGTCACCTCTCTGGTTACCGGCGCCGTCTTCATGATGTGGTTGGGCGAGCAGGTCACTGAAAAAGGTATCGGCAACGGCATTTCAATGCTCATTTTCGCCGGTATTGTGGCGGGTTTGCCGAGCGCGGTCGGTCAGGCGTTTGAGAGTGCCCGTCAGGGCGATCTGCACCTGCTACTGTTGCTGGTGATTGCGGTCATCGCGTTGGCGGTAATCTGGGGTGTGGTCCGGGTAGAACGCGGACAGCGTCGGATTACGGTAAACTACGCGAAGCGTCAGCAGGGACGTAATGCCTATGCCGCTCAGACCAGTCACCTGCCGCTGAAGATCAATATGGCCGGCGTGATTCCGGCGATCTTTGCCAGCAGTATTCTGCTGTTCCCGGCGTCCATTGCCCAATGGTTTGGCGAGGGCGGCGATGGCTTCGCCAGCGACTTCCTTCAGGATCTCGCTCTGGCGATTGGTCCGGGTCAGCCTCTGAACATTCTGCTGTTCGCGGCGCTGATCTCGTTCTTCTGCTTCTTCTACACGGCGTTGATGTTCAACCCGAAAGAAGTCGCGGATAACCTGAAGAAGTCCGGTGCCTACATCCCGGGGATTCGCCCGGGTGAGCAATCGGCCCGCTATATCGACAGTGTCCTGACCCGTCTGACGGTAGTGGGTGCTGTTTATATGTCGGCTGTGTGCCTGATGCCCCAGTTCCTGGTGGTGGCGGCCAATGTTCCCTTCTACTTGGGGGGCACGTCGTTGCTGATCGTGGTAGTGGTGGTCATGGACTTTATGTCCCAGGTTCAGGCGCACTTGATGTCTCATCAGTACGAGTCACTGATGAAGAAGTCTAACTTGAAGGGATATGGCAGCGGCAACGCTCGCTAATCCCCATTACTAGGGTAGGATCATGAAAGTTCGTGCTTCTGTTAAAAAGATCTGCCGCAACTGCAAGATGGTTAAGCGCAACGGCGTACTGCGAGTAATTTGCCACGCTGAGCCTCGCCACAAGCAGCGGCAGGGTTAAGAATTGGACGCCCGGCCCCCCTCCAGGGGCGGGGCGTACATGAGGGGGCGTTGACTGTCGTCCGGGGAGAAATCCCCGGGCTATTGATTTTTGGTGATTTTACCGCTATCCTTGCGCGCCTTTTAGGGTGTTGGGTGGCGTAAGTTGCCGTCAACGCTGCAATTTTAGTGTTACTGGAGTAATTTGAATGGCCCGTATTGCTGGTGTAAACATACCAGATCACAAGCACGCGGTTGTCTCCCTGACTTACGTCTATGGGATCGGCCGTACTACTGCGCAACAGATCTGTGCCGCTACTGGCATCGCCGAAGACGCCAAAATGGGTAGTCTTTCCGAGGAACAGCTCGACGCGATCCGTAACGAGCTTGGCAAGCATACCGTAGAGGGTGACTTGCGCCGTGTTGTGTCGATGAACATCAAGCGTCTGATGGACCTGGGCTGCTATCGCGGTCTGCGTCACCGTCGCAGCTTGCCGGTCAATGGTCAGCGTACCAAGACCAACGCTCGCACACGTAAGGGCCCGCGCAAGCCGATTAAGCGTTAATCGATCTGCGCCAGTCATTCAAATACGGTAACTACAGGTTAGGAAGAGATTGCTATGGCGAAGCCAGGTAATAAAACCGCAACGAAAAAGAAAGTCAAGAAGACGGTGGTCGATGGGGTTGCCCACATCCACGCGTCCTTCAATAACACCATTGTCACTATCACCGACCGTCAGGGTAATACCCTGAGCTGGGCTACCTCTGGTGGTTCTGGCTTCCGCGGTTCGCGCAAAAGCACCCCGTTTGCTGCCCAGGTAGCTGCGGAGCGCGCCGGTGAGGCAGCGAAAGAATACGGTCTTAAGAACCTCGACGTAGAAGTGAAGGGCCCTGGCCCTGGCCGCGAATCCGCAGTTCGCGCACTTAATAATGTTGGTTACAAGATCACCAACATTGTCGACGTTACGCCGATTCCGCACAACGGCTGCCGTCCTCCCAAGAAACGTCGAGTGTAAGGGGAACTAGATAATGGCTCGTTATATTGGACCTACATGTAAACTGTCCCGTCGTGAAGGCACCGACCTCTTTCTGAAGAGTGGTGCTCGTGCGCTGGATTCGAAGTGTAAACTGGAAAGCGTTCCTGGCCAGCATGGTCAGCGTCGTGGTCGTCTGTCTGACTATGGTGTGCAGCTGCGTGAAAAGCAGAAGGTACGTCGCACCTATGGCATGATGGAAAAGCAGTTCCGCAGCTACTACCAAGAAGCCGCTCGCCGTAAGGGTGCCACCGGTGAGAACCTGTTGAAGCTGCTCGAAGGCCGCCTTGATAACGTTGTGTACCGGATGGGCTTTGGCTCTACCCGTGCAGAAGCGCGTCAGCTGGTGACCCATAAGGCGATCAGCGTCAACGGCAAAACCCTGAACATTCCGTCCTATCAGGTGCAGGAAGGTGATGTGGTTGCCGTTCGCGAGAAGGCCAAGAATCAGTTGCGTATTCAGAACGCCCTGACCCTTGCCGGCCAGCGCAGCAATGTTGAGTGGATCGATGTGAACGCGGACAAGAAAGAAGGTGTTTTCACCCGAGTTCCCGATCGCAGTGAATTGCCCGCTGAAATCAACGAGAACCTTATTGTCGAGCTTTACTCCAAGTAAGGGACTAACCGCTAACAGGTGTGGCTATGCAGACTGCAGTAAACGAATTTTTGACTCCGCGTCATATCGATGTGACCGAAAACAGCACGACCCACGCTCGAGTGGTGTTGGAGCCGCTTGAGCGCGGTTTCGGTCACACTCTGGGCAATGCCCTACGGCGTATTCTGCTCTCCTCCATGGCGGGCTGTGCCATTACTGAAGCCGAGATTGACGGTGTGCTGCACGAGTACAGCGCAATTGAGGGTGTGCGGGAAGACGTTATTGAAATCCTGCTCAACCTCAAGAACGTTGCGGTTGTGATGCACGGTAAGGATCGCGCGGTTCTGACTCTGAAGAAGAAGGGCCCGGGTGTCGTTACCGCCGGAGATATCCAGGTTGATCACGATATTGAGGTGAAAAACCCCGATCACGTGATTGCCCATATCACCGGTGATACCGAGCTGAACATGCGCCTGACCGTGGCTCGTGGTCGCGGCTACGAGCCGGCTGACGCCCGTCGTCACGACGAGGACGAAAGTCGCGCGATTGGTCGCCTGCAGCTGGATGCGACTTACAGCCCGGTCCGTCGTCTTGCCTATACG
>NZ_DGMV01000048.1:789-19815 GCF_002388575.1 Marinimicrobium sp. UBA4509 | reverse complement strand
GAGCAGCGTACCGACCTGGACAAGCTGATTCTGGATCTGGAGACCAACGGTACCATCGATCCGGAAGAAGCGATTCGTCGTGCAGCGACCATCCTGCAACAGCAGCTGGCCGTGTTCGTCGACCTGGAGGCTGAGAAGCAGTCCACGCCGGAAGAGAAAGAGGAAGCAATTGATCCTGTTCTTCTGCGTCCGGTTGATGATCTCGAACTGACAGTTCGCTCTGCGAACTGCCTGAAGGCAGAGAATATCTACTATATCGGTGATCTGATTCAGCGCACAGAAGTTGAGCTGTTGAAGACCCCGAACCTCGGTAAGAAGTCTCTGACAGAGATCAAAGATGTCCTCGCCTCGCGCGGTTTGTCACTCGGTATGCGTTTGGAAAACTGGCCCCCGGCCAGCTTGAAGAACGAAGACTGATAATACATTGTTTCGTCGCCGGTCGTTTGGCCGGCGGTTAACGAGATCGCTGTGAAGCGATCGTTAGTGAAGGGTTTAGCGTCATGCGTCATCGTCATAGTGGCCGTCAACTGAATCGTAACAGCTCTCATCGCAAAGCCATGTTTCGCAATATGACCGCGTCTCTGGTTGAGCACGAGCTGATTAAAACCACCTTGCCCAAGGCCAAAGAACTGCGTCGCGTAGCCGAGCCGCTGATTACTTTGGCCAAGAAGGACAGTGTTGCCAACCGTCGTCTGGCGTTCAGTCGCCTGCGTGATAAAGAAGCGGTAGGTAAACTGTTCGCGGAGCTGGGTCCTCGTTATGAGTCCCGCCCCGGTGGCTATATCCGTATCATGAAGTGTGGCTTCCGTGCCGGCGACAAGGCCCCCATGGCCTATGTTGAGCTGGTGGACCGCCCCCAGATTGAAGCGGGTGAAGAGCCGGTAGAAGCGGCAGCGGATACCGCCGAGTAATATCGGCGCCGCGCTGATGATGTCTTTCGTGGACATCATTGAAGCAGATACAAAAAAGCCAGGCTGATGCCTGGCTTTTTTGTATCTGCGAGAAATGCTTTTAGTCAGGCTTTCTCGGCTTTCTTTTTCCCTTTTTTGCGCTTTGCCGCCACCTTCAGCATCGGTTTGAGGAAACGACCGGTGTGGGATTGTGTCTGCTCAGCCACCGCCTCCGGCGTGCCGGTGGCGATAATCTCGCCCCCACCCGAGCCGCCTTCCGGCCCCAGGTCGATAAGCCAGTCAGCGGTTTTGATCACGTCAAGGTTGTGCTCAATCACCACCACTGTATTGCCGTGATCCCGTAACCGGTGCAGAACCGCCAGAAGTTGCTCGATATCGTAAAAGTGCAGCCCGGTCGTCGGTTCATCGAGAATGTAGAGAGTCTGGCCGGTGTCCCGTTTTGAGAGCTCGCGGGAGAGCTTGACCCGCTGCGCTTCCCCGCCAGACAAGGTCGTCGCCGCCTGGCCCAGCCGAATGTAGGAAAGTCCCACGTCCATGAGCGTCTGCAGCCGATTGGCAATCGCAGGGACCGGGTCGAAGAAGGTTCTGGCTTCTTCGACAGTCAGCTCCAGCACTTCGTGAATGCTTTTGCCTTTGTATTTCACCTCCAGTGTCTCGCGGTTATAGCGCTTGCCTTTACATACGTCGCAGGGCACATAGACGTCCGGCAGAAAGTGCATCTCCACCTTGGTGACCCCGTCGCCCTGGCAGGCTTCGCAGCGGCCACCGCGGACGTTGAAACTGAATCGTCCTGGTTTGTAACCGCGTGAGCGGGCTTCCTGGGTTCCGGCAAACAGCTCTCTGATGGGGGTAAAAATGCCGGTATAGGTTGCCGGGTTGGAGCGTGGGGTGCGGCCGATCGGGCTCTGATCAATATCGACGCATTTATCGAAGTGATCCATGCATTCAACGGTTTCATAGGGCGCCGCCTTGAGCGTGGTGGCGCCATTGAGTTCCGTCGCCGCGAGCGGGTGAAGTGTGGCATTGATCAGGGTGGACTTACCGGAACCCGATACCCCGGTGACACAGGTCATCAGGCCCACCGGGAGCTCCAGGGTGACGTTTTTCAGGTTGTTACCCCGGGCGCCGGTGATTCGGAACATCCGGTCGGGGTCTACAGGATGACGCTCCGCTGGCACAGCGATTTCCCGCTTGCCGCTGAGGTACTCCCCGGTAATCGAGCCGTCGGTGGCCATGATGGCGTTGACGTCGCCCTGGGCGATCACCTGACCGCCGTGAACGCCAGCGCCCGGGCCGATATCGATCACATGGTCGGCCTGGCGTATGGCATCTTCATCGTGTTCGACCACAATCACCGTATTGCCGATATTGCGCAGGTGGGTCAGTGTACGGAGTAAGCGCTCATTGTCGCGCTGGTGCAGCCCGATCGAGGGCTCGTCCAGGATGTACATGACGCCCACCAGGCCGGCACCGATCTGACTCGCGAGGCGGATTCGCTGCGCCTCGCCCCCGGACAGGCTGTCCGCGCTGCGGTTCAGAGACAGGTAATTCAGACCCACATCCACCAGAAAGCGGAACCGGTCGCGCAGCTCCTTGAGTATTTTCTCCGCAATGCTCGCCTTGCTGCCGTGAAAGTTGAGGGCGCTGAAGTAGTCGTAGGCCTCCCCGACTGGCAGCTCGGTCATCTGGGGCAGGGTGTGCTCGTCGATGAACACATTGCGCGCCTCCTCTCGCAGACGTGCGCCGCCGCAGCTGGGGCAGGATTGGGAGGACATGTACTTGGCCAGCTCCTCGCGAACCGACGAGGATTCGGTGTCCCGATAGCGCCGCTCCATATTGGGCAGGACACCCTCAAACCGGTGCCGACGCTGGTAGAGGTCGCCGCGCTCGTTAATGTAACTGAAGTCAATTTCCTCATCGTCCGAGCCGTATAGCACCACCCGCCGGTCTTTGGCTTTGAGCTTTTTCCAGGGCGTATCGATATCGAAACCGTAGTGCTCCGCCAGAGAGTCGAGCATGTGGTAGTAGTAGATATTGCGCCGGTCCCAGCCGCGAATGGCACCTTCGGCCAGAGATGCTTCGGGGTTCTGTATCACCCGGGATTCATCAAAGAACTGCTTCACACCCAGACCGTCGCAGGTCGGGCAGGCGCCGGCGGGATTGTTGAACGAGAACAGGCGCGGTTCCAGCTCACTCAGGCTGTAATCGCAGACTGGGCAGGCATGCTTGGCGGAGAACAGTTGGTCATCCTGTTCGCCATCCATAAAGCTGATGCCGGCCAACCCTTCGGTCAGGTTCAAAGCGGTCTCGAAGGACTCGGCAAGCCGGGTCTGCAGGTCGGGCCGGACTTTGAACCGGTCTACCACCACCTCGATGGTGTGCTTTTTCTTCTTGTCCAGCTTGGGCAGGTCATCCAGGTCCACCAGAATGCTGTCCACCCGGGCACGGATAAACCCTTCGCGCTTCAGTTGCTCGAAGATATGTAAGTGCTCACCTTTGCGATCCCGGATAACCGGGGCCAGAAGCATGAGCTTGGTGCCCTCGGGCAGGGCGAGCACCGTGTCGACCATTTCGCTGACGGTTTGGGCCGATAATGGCTCACCGTGCACCGGGCAGCGGGGCTCACCTACCCGGGCGAATAGCAGGCGCAGATAGTCATAAATCTCGGTAATGGTGCCCACGGTGGAGCGCGGGTTGTGGGAGGTGGATTTCTGTTCGATGGAGATGGCCGGGCTCAACCCTTCCACGTGGTCGACGTCGGGCTTTTCCATCATGGAGAGGAATTGCCGGGCGTAGGTGGAGAGTGATTCCACATAGCGTCTCTGGCCCTCGGCGTACAGGGTGTCGAAGGCGAGTGAGGACTTACCCGAGCCGGACAGGCCGGTAATCACGACGAGTTTGTCCCGCGGTATGTCGAGGTCGATATTCTTGAGGTTATGGGTGCGCGCCCCCCGAACCAGAATGGTATCCATCATGTCTCCCGAAACGACCAAATCCCCCATTATACGCATTCCCACCGAGGGGCGGTCACCCGGGTTGTAAAGGATTGTAGTGAGTAATAGTCACGCCCGGTTTGGAGCGGGGCATACCCGACCCTGAGCCGGACTTGATGAAGGCTTAGGGTCAAAGGGTTTGGGCGTGCAGTGTGTTAGAATTCGCCTCCCATTTACCCATGTGAATCAGGAGCTGTCCTTGCCGATTGTTCAGGCCCCCTTCGAGCGCCGCACGGTGGTCTCCCTGGCACTGCTGTACGCCTTCCGTATGCTCGGGCTGTTCATGGTCCTGCCGGTGCTCACCCTCTATGGCGACGACTACCGCCACGCCACCCCCCTGCTACTGGGCCTGGCCCTGGGCGCCTACGGCTTCAGTCAGGCACTGCTCCAGATTCCTTTCGGTATCCTCTCCGACCGCATCGGCCGAAAGCCCGTCATCACCGTCGGTTTGTTAGTGTTCACTCTCGGCAGCGTGGTTGCTGCGCAGGCCGATTCGGTTTATGAACTGGTGCTC
This sequence comes from Marinimicrobium sp. UBA4509, assembly GCF_002388575.1. Classification (NCBI taxonomy): domain Bacteria; kingdom Pseudomonadati; phylum Pseudomonadota; class Gammaproteobacteria; order Cellvibrionales; family Cellvibrionaceae; genus Marinimicrobium; species Marinimicrobium sp. UBA4509. The sequence continues at coordinate 15,397 of NZ_DGMV01000048.1, read as the reverse complement.
GGGCGCCTGCTCCAGGGGGGCGGTGCCATCGCTGGCGCGGTGATGGCCTTGTTGGCGGACCTTACGGCCGAAGAGAACCGCACCAAGGCCATGGCGACCATCGGTGGTGCGATTGGTGTCTCCTTCTCATTGGCGCTGGTGATTGGCCCCCTGCTGGCCAACTGGGGCGGCCTCGCGGCGGTGTTCTGGTTGACCGCCGCACTGGGGCTGGTCGGATTGTGGATCGTCTGGCAACTGGTGCCGACGGTTCAGCGACCGCCGCGCCGGCGGCGCGAAGTCGGGGCCGTTCCGGAGCTGATCCGACAGGTATTGGCCAATCGCGAGTTGCTGCGCCTGAACCTGGGCATCTTCGTGCTGCACTTTGTGCTGATGGCCCTGTTTCTGGTCATGCCTCAGCGTCTGGAAACGGACCTCGGTATTGCCCGGGGGGATCACTGGTTTGTCTATCTGCCGCTGCTGGCGGGCGCCTTTGCGGCCATGCTGCCGTTCATCATCATCGCCGAGAAGCGTCGGCAGATGAAGCCGGTGTTTCTCGGCGCCATTGCCCTGTTGGGACTCGCGCTGGCGGCACAGCCCTGGGTCAGCTCGTTATTCGCCGTGTTGGCCATTCTGTTTGTGTTCTTTATGGCGTTCAACCTGCTGGAAGCCAGCCTTCCCTCACTGGTCAGCAAGATTGCGCCAGCGGGGGGGAAGGGCACCGCCACCAGTATTTATGCCAGCTGCCAATTTTTCGGCGCCTTTGCCGGCGGTGCCCTGGGCGGTTGGGTGTTTCAGGTGGGAGGGTTGCCGGCGGTATCGGCGGTGGCCGTAACGCTGGTGTTGCTCTGGTGGCTGGCCGCCGTGGGCATGCGCCCGCCCCGTTACCTGGCCAGCGTTCTGATTCCGCTCAAAGGCAAGGTCAGCGACCGGTTCAGTGAAGAGCTATACGCCGTGCCCGGCGTGGCCGAAGTGGTGGTCGTGGAAAGCGAGGGGACCGCTTACCTCAAGGTGGACCCCCGGGTGGTGGACCGCAAGCGGCTGTCCTCCATCGCCGAACAGTGTGTGTTGGCCCGGTGAACCCATTCACCGACTGACAGCCAAGGGCCGCTGGTGTATCCTGACGGCCATTTAAGACAGTTTACGAACAGGAGAACATCATGGCTCGGGGAATCAACAAAGTCATTCTGATCGGGAACCTGGGTGCCGACCCGGAAACCCGCTACATGCCCTCCGGTGGGGCGGTGACCAACGTCAATTTGGCCACCAGTGACCAGTGGAAAGACAAGCAGACCGGCCAGCCACAGGAGCGCACCGAGTGGCACCGGGTGGTCTTTTTCAACCGTCTGGCCGAGATTGCGGGCGAGTATCTGAAAAAGGGCAGCAAAGTCTACATCGAAGGCTCCTTGCGTACCCGCAAGTGGCAGGGGCAGGACGGTCAGGACCGCTACACCACTGAAATTGTCGCCAATGAGATGCAGATGCTCGACGGCCGTGGTGGTGACAACAGCAATTATGGCGGCGGTGGCGGTTATGGCAATCAGTCCGGCCCGTCGGACGATTACTCCGCGCCACAAGGTGGCGGCAATTACGGCGGCCCCCAGAATGCGCCCGCTCAGGGTGGGCAGCAGAACGCGCCACGGGGCGGCGGGCAGCCTCAGCAGCCAGCCGGCGGCTTTGACAGCTTTGATGATGACATTCCGTTCTAAAGCCACGTCCAGGTGAGTTGCCGCGTTTGAAACTGCTGTTGACTGACGCCTCCCATGCCCTGGGCAAAGCGCTCGAGCACGAGCTTGAGCGCGAACCCTTTGCGCTGATCATGCCCGAGTCGGCCCGACTGAACTGGACCGATATCGGGGAGGTTCGCGCCTGGATCGAGCATCAGCGCCCCAGGCTGGTGATCAACACCCTGGGTTGGGCCGATCGGCCCGATAGCGCTCACTGCTCCCTGATCCCCCGGGCCGCCGCCATCCTGGCTCAGGTTTGCGAGGAGCAGCGCCTGCCCATGATCCAGCTGTCCAGCTATCAGGTCTTTGGCGGGGATAACAAAAGCAGTCATGCCGAAAAAGACGAACCCATGCCCCAAAGTGACGCCGGGCGCGCCTGGTTGGCGGCCGAGCAGGCGGTGACCGGGGTGCTGTCGAAGCGGTTGATTCTCCGCCTGAGCTGGATGATTGGCAGCTATGGTGACAACCGCCTGACCCGCCTTCTTGGCGCGATTTTCAGTGGTCAGGGGGAGGTGCCGGTCCATGTCCGACTGAAAGGGTCACCCACGGCGCTGTCCGATGCGGCCCGAGTGATCGTGGGCGTGGTCAAACAGATCAGCTGTGGGGCGGAGAACTGGGGGGTCATGCATTACGCCAGTCGCGAGCCCTGCAGCGAAGCGGATTTTGCGGAAAAGGTGATTGCCGTACTGGGCCAGCTTGACAGCATGCCGGAGGGGGTCGAGCTGACGAGGCTGGAGTCCTTGCCTCCGGATGAGCCTATCAGCGCGGTGTTGGGTGGGCGGCGCCTGCGGGATGGCTTTGGCGTACAGGCAAGGGCTTGGGAGCCCTACCTGGTACCTATGGTCAAACAGTGGCTGCACCAGCGCCAGGGTTGATCAGCCGGAAGTCAGGACATAAAAACGTGGTGGACATAAAAAAACGCGGCCGATGCCGCGTTTTTTTATGTCCATCTGAACAGGGTCTGGCGTATCAGTCGGCCATGCGCTGGAACACCAGGCAGGCATTGGTGCCGCCAAAACCGAAGCTGTTGGACATGACCCGCTCCAGAGTCACCCCATCCTGACGCTCGGTCGCGATCGGCAGCCCTTCGGCTTCGGGGTCCAGCTGGGTGATGTTCGCCGAGGCACAGATGAAGTCGTGCTTCATCATCAGGAGGCTGTAGATGGCCTCCTGTACGCCGGTGGCACCCAGAGAATGCCCGGTGAGGGATTTGGTGGAGCTGATGGTCGGCACCTTGTCGGTAAAGGTGGCGCGAATGGCCTTCAGTTCAGCCAGGTCGCCCACCGGCGTACTGGTGCCGTGTGAGTTGATGTAATCAATGTCCCCGTCGGTGGTCGCCAGGGCCTGCTTCATGCAGCGAATGGCGCCTTCACCGGAAGGGGCCACCATGTCGTAACCGTCAGAGTTGGCGCCGTAGCCAACCAGTTCGGCGTAGATCTTTGCGCCGCGAGCCTTGGCATGCTCATACTCTTCCAGTACCAGGCAACCACCACCACCGGCAATGACAAAACCGTCGCGCTCTGCATCATAGGCGCGTGATGCTTGTTCGGGATGGTCGTTGTACTTGGTGGACAGGGCGCCCATGGCGTCGAACAGGCTGGTCAATGTCCAGTGCTCTTCCTCACCACCACCGGCAAATACGATGTCCTGTTTGCCCAGCTGGATCTGCTCCATGGCGCTACCAATACAGTGGGCGCTGGTGGCGCAGGCGGAGGAGATGGAGTAGTTCAGCCCCTTGATTTTGAAGGGTGTGGCCAGGCAGGCCGAGGTGGTGCTGCCCATGGTCTGGGTGACCCGGTAGGGGCCGACCCGCTTCAGGCCTTTCTCCCGCAGTACGTCAGCTGCTTCCACCAGGTTCTTGGAGGAGGCGCCGCCAGAGCCCATGATGATACCGGTGCGCTCGTTTGACACCAGCGACTCATCGAGGCCGGCGTCAGCAATGGCCTGATCCATGGAAATATAGGCAAAGGCCGCCGCATCGCCCATGAAGCGAAGCACTTTGCGATCAATGCACTCTTTCAGGTCAATGTCGATGGAGCCCGCCACTTGGCTGCGGAAACCCATCTCGGCATAGCTGTCCTGAAATTTGATGCCGGAACGGCCTGCGCGTAATGCCTCGAGTACGGTGGCAATATCATTACCTAAGCAGGACACAATGCCCATGCCGGTAACTACAACGCGTTTCATAGGCTACCTCTTATCTCTGTTTGTAGCGGAAGCAGTGGGCGCCATTATGCCATACAAACCGCTCTGTCGGGGCGGGGATTGGACCGCTCGACAGAAGCTGAGTTCAGCGCCACGGGCTGGCCCGGCCGCCCGATTTAGAAGGAATCAGTGTTCTGAAACAGACCGACGCGCAAATCCTTGGCAAAGTAGATGTCTTTGCCATCGACGGATACCCGGCCGTCGGCGATGCCCATGATCAGCTTGCGCTCAATGACCCGCTTCAGGTTGATGTGATAGGTGATTTTTTTGGCGGTGGGCAGAATCTGCCCGGTAAATTTCACTTCACCGCAGCCTAGGGCCCGTCCCTTACCGGGGTTGCCCTTCCAGCCCAGGAAAAAACCCACCAGTTGCCACATGGCGTCCAGGCCCAAACAGCCGGGCATAACCGGGTCGCCGGGGAAGTGGCAGTCAAAGAACCACAGGTCGGGAGAAATATCGAGCTCGGCGATGATTTCGCCTTTGCTGAATTCCCCGCCCGTTTCGCTGATATGGGCGATCCGGTCGAGCATCAGCATATTGGGCACGGGCAACTGGGCGTTGCCGGGGCCAAACAGGCGGCCGTGGCCACACTCGAGCAGTTCGTCACGGCTGTAGGCGTTCTTTTGGGCAAAGGCGTTCATAATAGGGGCTCTGTTACAGTCTATATCGGCCCATCGGTCACCGTTGCGGGTGGATTCAGGGCGGCAAAGGTCGCCATTCTACCGACTGTGGGGAGCTTGTCTAGTGAGTCCGGGCCAGGGCGAACTCCGCCACCTCGGCCATGGCCCGGGTGTAGGCGTTCTCTGGCAGGGCCGCCAGCTGTGCCCTGGCGCTGGCGACCTGGGCGCGAGCGCGCTCGAGCGTGTATTCCATGGCGCCAGTTTCCTCGACGATGCGCAGGATCTCCGGCAGCTTTGTGGTGTCTCCCGCCCGGATCGCACCTGCCACCAGCGCCTTCTGGTCCGGTGTTCCCGTCTGCATAGCATAAATCAGGGGCAGGGTGGGTTTACCCTCCGCCAGGTCGTCACCGACGTTCTTGCCCAGGGCCTCGGCGTCTCCCTGATAGTCGAGCGCATCGTCTACCAGCTGAAAGGCCATACCGACGTGGTGGCCGTAGGCCCTCAGCGCCTGGCGCTGGTCGGGGGCTGCCTCGCTGAGAACCGCTGCCACTTCGCAGGCTGAGGCAAACAGGATGGCCGTCTTTTTGTCGATCACTGAGAAGTAATTGCTCTCCGTGACGGCGGGGTCCTTGGCGTTGACCAACTGCTGGACCTCGCCCTCCGCGATACGGTTAGTGGTTTCCGACAGCACCGACATGATGTCCATACTGCCAATGGCCACCATCATCTGAAATGCCCGGGAATACAGGAAGTCCCCCACCAGCACCGCCGGGGCGTTACCCCACTGGGCGTTGGCGGTAATGCGCCCGCGCCGGCGCTCCGAAGTGTCGACCACATCGTCGTGGAGCAGGGTGGCGGTGTGGATGAACTCGATGATCGCCGCCAGGTCCAGATTGTCCTGTCCTCTATAGTCCAGTGCCCGGCAAGTGAGCAGCACCATCAGCGGGCGCAATCGCTTGCCCCCGGCTTCAATAAGGTAGTGACCAATATTCTCGACCAGCTCTACATCGGAGTGGAGCTGTTCGATGATGCGCTGGTTAACGGCTTCGAAATCGTCCGCAACAACCTGGTGGAAAGGCAGCATGGGGCTTGGGCTCTGTTGCTGATAAAGGAAAGGCATCCTAGGCAGGGAGGGGGTGGCTGTCAAGAATTCCGGCGCCTACCGTCAACCGGCCCATCGGTGCCTCCCCTCCGGTGCTCGTCACAAAACCTTCACAAAACTGTCGCCCAAGATTCATAAAACTTGTTGAACATAGGCGCCACACGACGAGATGAGCCGAGTTGCTTGCAAGGCTTTCTCCGACCAGACATGGACTATGGGTCGAGGCCGGTAGTCCCCGTTTTCAAAAAAAGCGATCCATCAGGAGTGCTCAACCTATGAAAATCACGACCCTTGTTAGCGTAACCGCTTTGACTGCAGTGCTGGCGGCTTGTGGCGGCGGCGATATCGAGATCGATGCCCGCAACCAGTCCAGTGTCGACAACTCAGTTGGCGATAACAGCAACAATAACACCAGTGGTGGTGGAGGTGGCGAAACCGTAGATAACCCCTGTGCCTCCTATGAACAAGACGGCGAGACCTTCCAGGGCTCATACGATGCGCCCAACTGCGTATACGGCACCGATTTTGTCAGCCTGAGCAAGCCCTACACCGGTTCTGAAGAGCTGGTTTTTGGCGACCTGTCCAATGACGGCGCCCACATCTTCAACGACAGCCTGATGATCGGTCAGGGCTACGACAACGACGCTGACATGGAAGCGGCTGGCATTGCCCAGGGTGGTGACGGCTCTGTATTGCGCCTGGAAGCGGGCACCATTCTGGCCTTCCGCTCCAACGATGATTACTTTGTGGTCAATCGCGGTTCCCAGATCTTTGCTGAAGGCACTGTGGAAGAGCCGGTTGTGGTGACTTCTACCTCCGATATCGAAGGTACCGTAGGACCCGAAGATGTCCAGCAGTGGGGCGGCATGATCATCAATGGTTTCGGTATCACCAACAAGTGTGCCTACACCGGCACCATGATGGATGGCGATCTGGCGACCTCCGATTGCCATATCGCCGCTGAAGGTAAGGCCGGCGCTGGCCAGACTTACTACGGTGGTGACAACAATGAAGACAGCTCCGGCTCCCTGGAGTACTTCATGGTCAAGCACACTGGTGCCCAGGTGGCTCCGGGTAACGACCTGAACGGCATTTCTTTCAACGCGGTCGGTTCCGGTACCGAGGTGAACTTCCTGCAGGTTTACTCAACCTACGACGACGGTATCGAGTTCTTCGGTGGCGCGGTTGATATCAACAACTACGTGGGTCTGTATGTCCGCGATGACTCCATCGATATCGACGAAGCCTATGTCGGCACCATCAACAACGCATTGGTGATTCAGGGCGAGACCGATGGCGATCACTGCATCGAGTCCGACGGTATCGGCAGCTACAGCAGCCAGGATCAGGCCACTATCGACGATTTCGTGGCTCGCGGCCTGAACTCTCGCGCTACCATCAATAACCTGACCTGTATCGTCTCTCCGAATGCGGCGGGTACTCATGCTGATGGCCACGGCTGGCGCATCCGGGAAGCGCACTTCCCGACCATCCGCAACTCCATCCTGACCACCGCTTACATGGGTGACCAGGCGGACGATAACTACTGTGTTCGCATCGAATCGGCTGAAGGTCTGCAGGCGGCTCAGGACGGTGACCTGGTGATAGAAGAGTCCATCATCGCCTGTGCCACCCTGACCAACGGCGGCCCGCTGCCGGACAGCACCACCACTCGTGCCTTCCTCGAAGCCAACAACGACGTGATGCAGACCGCGGCTGACGGTGAAGACCCGACCGCTGACGACGTCGATGTCAATCTGGCCATCCTGGATGGTTTCTACTCCCTGCCGCTGGGCGACATGGTGGTCAACGGTAACGCCACTCAGGTGACTCCGGTAGATGCAGACTTTGTCGGTGGCGTGACCGCTGACAACGACTGGACCGCGGGATGGACTTACGGCCTGCACCCGGACAATCGTGCCCAGCCGCTGTGGTTCGAAGCGGCTGAATAAGCCCCGACTGCAACGAGTCAACACACGATTGCCGTAACGAAAGGGCGCCTTACGGCGCCCTTTCTACTAGGCGGCTCTCTACAGCTTCACTAGATAGGGCAGTTCAGATGAACAGCAAACAATTTTCAACTCACCTCGCTCGTGCCGGCTTCAGCGTCAGTCTGCTCAGCGCTTTGATCAGTGCCTCGGCCGTGGCCCAGGACGATGACAGTGCACCGACCCAGCCGCCGGTGATGGCACCGCCGGTCATGGAAGAGTTGCTGGTGACCGGCGGCCGCCTGATGAGCGGCGCGGAAAGTCTGGCCGTGGAGCGTCAGGAAGCGGCGGTGGCGACTGACCTGCTTGGCGCGGATCAGATCAGCCGGATTGGCGACTCAACCGTCGCGCTGGCGTTGACACGCGTTCCCGGGGTCACCCTGGTGGATGGCAAGTTTGTCTTTGTGCGCGGGCTGGGTGAGCGCTACTCCAACACCACGCTCAACGGCGCCATGGTGCCGTCCCCGGACCTGTCACGCAACGTGCTGCCGCTGGACATCATTCCGACCTCCATTGTGGATTCTCTGGCAATCCAGAAAGTGCCGTCAGCGGACAAGCCTGCCGCCTTTGGTGGTGGTAGTGTCGACATCCGTACCACCAGTATTCCGGACGATATTCTGTTCAACATTGAGCTGGGTACCGGCACCAACACCGCTTCCTCGGATTTTCTGACCTACACCGGTGGTGAGGATGATCGCTGGGGTTCCGATGATGGCGCCCGGGCGCTGTCGCCTCAGTTGAGTGCGGCTCTGGATCAGTACCGCGGTGATGTCTCCATCAACAATATCAATACGGTTGCCCGTCTGGATTCTATTGAGGACGCCGCGGCGATCAACCGTCAATTGGCCGCCGGTCTCAATCGGGACATCAGCCCTCGGGAAACCTCCGGCGAGCCGGATATCGAAGCCGAGATCAATCTGGGTAACAATTATTACCTGCCCAATGACATGGAGTTCGGCTTTCTGGCCGGTGCGGCTTATGACAGCAGCTGGCGCAATCGCGAAGTGGTCCAGCGCCGCTTTCAGGACCCTGAGAACCAGGTGGTCACCGAGGATGAGACCGTCAACTCGGTGGATATTTCCGGCAACCTGAGTTTTGGGCTTCGTCTGAACGCGGAAAACTCCATTGAAACCACCAGTATCTGGTTGCGCAACACCGACGACGAAGTGTCGGTGCGTGATTACTTCAACGCCAACCGTCTGCTGTCCGATGGACAGGGTTTCCGCAACACCGAGCTGCGCTACGAGCAGCGTGAGCTGGAAGTGCATCAGGTGCACGGGGAGCACGAGCTGGGTTGGGATACGCTGGATGCACTGGGCCTCAGTGACAGCCTGGACTTCCTGCGTGGCCTGAGCTTCGACTGGTATATTTCGGACAGCGAGGCGTCCACGGACCTGCCGAATGAAGTCAATGCGTTGAGCCTGACGGTAACCGATCCACAGACCGGTGAGGTTCAGTCGTCGGCGTTCAGCGGCGCCAACAATACTGCTGCGAGTTATCGCTACTCGGATCTGCGCGACTACGTCGACAGCAACGGCTTCACTATAACAATGCCGGCCACCCTGGGTAACTGGGAGTTTGCCCTGTCCGGGGGGATGGATTACTGGCAGAAGTCCCGCACCTACGAGCAGTATGAGTTCTATCTGGGCAGCACCACGCTCGGGAACAGCGATCCACTGTTCACTCAGGACCTGAGTAGCATCCTGGCGGACGACAACCTGCTCGATCCGGCCAATGGCTTCCAGGTCACCAACAACTCCGGCAATGCCAACAGCTATGTGGCGGCCAATAAGGTGAACGCGGCCTTCGGCCAGCTGGACATGACCTGGGATTACACCTGGCGTCTGGTGATTGGTAGTCGCTGGGAAGATTATCAACAGGTGAACCTGCCGTGGAACCCGGTCAACTATGACGGCAGTCAGTTCCCGGGCATGGAAAGCCCCGACCCGCAGGTCGTGGCCGACTACTTCCAGGAAGTGACTTACACCGAGGACGATGTGTACAACTCGGTGGCGCTGACCTGGATGACCCAGGACTTCTGGGCGGAAGACTTCCAGCTGCGGGCCAGCTTTGGTGAAACCACCGTGCGTCCGGACCTGAGGGAAATCTCCGGTTCCAGTTACTTTGATCCGATCACCGACATTGTGGTCAACGGCAATCCGGACGTGGTGCCTTCCCAGATCGATAACTTCGACCTGCGCGCCGAGTGGTTCTTCTCCGGTGGGGACAACTTCACCCTGTCCATGTTCTACAAGGACATTGTGAACCCCATCGAGCAGTTTGAAGGGGCCGCTACGGATGACAATATCCGGGCAGAGATCCACAACGGCGACAGCGCGGAGCTGTACGGGCTGGAAGTCGAGTTCCTGAAGAGCCTGGGCGATATGGCGGCGGTGCTGGATCCCTTCTTTGTGCAAGGTAACTTCACCTTCATGGATCAGGAGCTGGTGGCCGGCAACAATGCCGATGCACCCACCAACCCGATTCGCCCGCTTCAGGGCGCCTCCGATGTGGTCAGCAACCTGATTCTGGGTTACGACTCATCCGATGGCATGCACTCGGCCACGCTGTCCTACAACTCCTTCAGCGAGCGCCTGTTCTTCGCAGGTCGCAACGGGGCGCCGGACAGCTTCGAGCAACCGTTCCACTCGCTGGATTTCACCTACTCTTTCTACCCCAGTGACAACTTCACCGTGAAGCTGAAAGTCAAGAACCTGCTGGACGAGAACCTGGTGATCGAGCGGACCAATACCGCCTCCGACGGCAGCACGCAGGATGTGGAGATCTACAACCAGGAGCGGGGTCAGGATCTCAGTCTGAGTGTCCAGTACCGCTTCTGACGGTGTTCCGGATACTTTTCTGCTGCTTGGGCCGCTCTTTTGAGCGGCTTTTTTCTATAAAAAGCCGAAACTGTCATAATAAATTAACATAACTCTGCTAAGCGCAATGCTACTCTTTGGGCATGGGATAAAGGGTTTATAGCCGGATTTGCGCCGTCCGTCATCCAACAAACCCCCTCAGTGCCAATGAAAGAGGATAAGAGCATGAAAAAAGTCGTAGTCAGCGCCCTGGTCGCGCTGGGCCTGGGTTCAGTGGGCAGTGTCGCGGCCGAACAATATCAGCCTGCGGGCTTTGGTGAAGATACACTCCGCTACCTGGAGGCCGCTGTGGCGCCTCCAGCCTTGACCGCCAATACACCGGTGGCCTCCGTCTACTGTCAGGCGGATGTGGGTACCGATGGTCTGACCCGCAATGTGTCCTGCTATGAGCGTGACGGTTTCACCGACCTGCGCGATCAGGTGGAAGAGGCCATGGCGACCCGGCGTTTCTCCGCCGCCACGGTCGATGGTGAGCCGGTGCCGGTACGGATGGTGTTCCGGGTGGTCTATGCCGACCTGGAAGGCCAGCCTCCGGTCATGCTGCTGCCCAACCTGGGGCACATGCAGGGCGATTTCGGCTATCAGTACAGCGCCCCGCAGGAGCGGCTGGACGACCGGAACTGGTACTCCCTGTACCGTAAAAACGACTGGAGCCAGGGCCAGCCCTTCTTCAGCGATGAAGGCGAGTTGACCCGGGTATTGGCCTGGGTGAACGACAGCGGTCGGGTGATCTCGGCGCGCAGCCTGGAGAGCCACAGTGAGCACCGGCGCGATGCCCGGGCGGTGGAAAAAGCCCTTGAGGCTTCTCGCTTCCTGCCCGGCATGGTCAGTGGCAAACCGGAAAAAATGCGCTACGTGGCGGTGCTGCACTACCCGAACTAAGCCGATTCCAGAAGAACGCGCCGATCCACCGGCTGGCCGAAAGGTCAGTCGGTTTTTTGTGTCTGGCTGAGTCAATCTGATAAAGAGGTTGACCTTTTACCAATGTGTCGATATGTTTCGACATATGGAAATTAAAGACGCTATTCCGAGCTTTGCCGCCCTTTCTCAGGAAACCCGTCTGGCGGCGTATCGTCTGCTGGTCCGCCACGAACCCGAGGGACTGGCCGCTGGTGAGATCGCCCGTCAGTTGGGGGTACCTCACAACACCATGTCCACACACCTTGCCACATTGGCCCGGGCGGGCTGGGTTGTTTCTGAGCGACATAGCCGGTCCATTATCTATCGCGCCAATATCCAGCATATGAACGACGTCATTCAGTTCCTGGTCCGGGATTGCTGCGCGGGTCACCCGGAAGTCTGTGTGCCGACAGCCGTTAGACCAAATGGGACTTGCTGAGCAGCAGGGGCACCGGGCTTACCAGAGGCCCTTATCCAATCAGGTTTGATGATTACAGTGGAGCAGACTAGTGGGATTGTTTGAGCGGTATTTATCGGTTTGGGTTGCTCTGGCCATCGGGGTCGGTGTTGCGCTGGGTCTGGTGTTCCCGGCAGCGTTCCAAATGCTGTCCGGTTGGCAGTATGCCCAGGTCAACCTGGTCGTGGCGGTTTTCATCTGGTTGATGATCTACCCGATGATGGTGCAGGTGGACTTAACCTCCATCAAAGATGTGGGTAAGCGCCCCCGGGGCCTGTTTCTGACCCTGGTGGTCAACTGGTTGATCAAACCCTTTACCATGGCGGCGCTGGGCTGGTTATTTTTTCGCGTGTTTTTTGCCGGTTGGGTTGACCCGCAGACCGCCACGGAATACATCGCGGGGATGATCCTGCTGGGGGTGGCGCCATGCACCGCCATGGTGTTTGTCTGGAGTCAGCTGACCAAGGGTGATCCCAACTACACGCTGGTGCAGGTCTCCATCAACGATCTGGTACTGGTGTTTGCGTTTGCGCCGCTGGCCGCGTTTTTGCTGGGCATGACCGATATCACTGTGCCCTGGCAGACACTGGTATTGTCTGTTGTTCTTTACGTGGTGCTGCCGTTGATCGCCGGTGCGGTCACTCGTCGTTGGCTATTGGCCCGCGGCGGCGAGCCAGCGCTCAATGAATTTCTGCACAGGGTCAAACCGGCGTCCATTCTCGGACTGCTGGCGACAGTGGTCCTGCTGTTCGGTCTGCAGGCGCCGGAAATCATCGATAACCCTCTGGCGATTGTTCTGATTGCCATACCGTTACTGATTCAGTCGTACGGCATTTTCATGTTGGCCTATTGGATGGCGCACAGGCTGCGCTTGCCCCACGATGTGGCCGCCCCGGCCTGCATGATCGGGACCTCGAACTTTTTTGAGTTGGCGGTGGCCGTGGCCATCTCCCTGTTTGGAATGCAATCCGGTGCGGCATTGGCCACCGTCGTCGGTGTTCTGGTGGAGGTGCCGGTCATGTTGTCTCTGGTGGCATTTGCGAATCGGACCCGTCACTGGTTCAAGGTTTGATAATAGGAGCGTGTTATGACGATTAAAATTGGCATTAATGGCTTTGGCCGTATGGGTCGCCTGGCGTTGCGGGCCGGCTGGGATTGGCCTCAAGTGGAATTTTCACAGATCAATGACCCAGCGGGTGACGTGGAGACACTGGCGCACCTGCTGAATTTTGACTCGGTACACGGTCGCTGGACTCACGAAGCGCGGGTGGACGGACAAGCCATTGCCATTGGTGAGCAGCGGGTGGCAGTCACTCATAACCGGGCCATTGGCGACACTGAATGGTCCGGTTGCGATGTGGTCATTGAAGCCTCGGGCAAAATGCGGGATCGGGAGCTGCTCCAGGCCTATCTGGATCAGGGGGTGAAGCGCGTGGTGGTCACCGCGCCGGTGAAAGCCGATGACATCCTCAATGTGGTGATGGGGGTGAATGACGATCAGTACGACGCGGACCGCCATCGCATTGTCACTGCGGCGTCCTGTACCACCAACTGTCTGGCACCGGTGGTCAAAGTGATTCATCGGGCGCTGGGCATCAAGCACGGCTCCATGACCACGCTGCACGATATCACCAACACCCAGAGCATTCTCGATCAGCCTCACAAGGATCTGCGTCGCGCCCGGGCCAGCAGCATGAGCCTGATTCCCACCACCACCGGATCGGCCAAGGCGATTACGGAGATTTTCCCCGAGCTGAAAGGGCGGCTCAATGGCCACGCGGTGCGTGTTCCCCTGGCCAATGCGTCGCTGACCGACTGTGTCTTTGAAGTGGAAAAAGCCACCGATGCGGCTCAGGTCAATCACCTGCTGAAACGTGCAGCCGAGGAGGAAATGCCGGGCATTCTCGGCTATGAAGAGCGACCGCTGGTGTCGGTGGACTACAAAACCGATCCGCGCTCCAGCATCATCGATGCCCTGTCGACGTTGGTGATCGACGGCACCCAGGTAAAAATCTACGCCTGGTACGACAACGAGTGGGGCTACGCCAACCGCACGGCGGAACTGGCGCGCAAGGTCGGCCTCGCGGATCACGCGGGTTGACCATGTTGGCACACTTGTCTCCGGCCATTCGTCAGTACCTGCTGATTACCGCCAATTATTGGGCCTTCACCCTGACCGATGGCGCACTGCGGATGTTGGTGGTGCTGCATTTTCACCAACTCGGTTATAGCCCGCTGGCCATCGCCATGCTGTTCCTGTTCTATGAGATTTTCGGGGTGATCACCAATCTCGTGGGCGGCTGGCTCGGTGCCCGCCTGGGCCTGAACCGGACCATGAATCTGGGGCTGGTGTTGCAGGTCGTTGCGCTGTCCATGCTGCTGGTGCCGGCCGCCATGCTCACGGTGCCCTGGGTGATGGCGGCGCAGGCGCTTTCGGGTGTGGCCAAGGACCTGAACAAAATGAGCGCCAAGAGCTCCATCAAGTTGTTGGTGCCGGACGGGCAGGGCGGTGCCCTTTATAAATGGATCGCGGTGCTGACCGGCTCCAAAAATGCGCTGAAAGGTGCGGGCTTCTTTTTGGGGGGCGCGCTGTTGATGGTCGTGGGATTTGCCGGCGCCGTCGGCGCCATGGCCGCTGCGCTTTCTGTGGTCTGGATCATCAGCCTGATTTTTCTGAAGAAGGATCTGGGCCGGGCCAAAAGCAAACCCAAATTTTCTGAGGTCTGCTCCAAAAGCCGCGCGGTCAATGTGCTG